>NZ_CALPDC010000003.1:0-153761 GCF_943193165.1 Weizmannia agrestimuris | reverse complement strand
ACCGCCGTGTACGGAACCGTACGCACGGTGGTGTGAGAGGTCGGCTAATCAAATAATGATTAGCCTCCTACTCGATTAAGCCAAACCGATGGCTGGAAAAGATGCCGGACATGGGGAAGAAAAGTCCCTGTCTTTCTGTTTTTTCCTTTTCTGGTGTGGGCCGTTTTTTGTCGTTTTTGAGTCATATAGCGGCCGACATTGCCCCGCAGCCTTCCTTTTCTGGTGTGGGCCGTATCGCCGGTGTGTGATATAAAATGGGTTTTGTTGCCGCTCATGTTCCGGGCGGCCTTGTCATCCTGACCCCCCTGCCTGGTGCAGGTTCGCCGGCATGTTGATTTGAAAAATGCCCGCCGCCCGAGCTATTTTGCCTTTTGCCGCGGCTTCTCATTCCCCCAGGCCGCCCCACAATGCCCGCTCGGCTTGGTGCGGATCCTTTTCTACTCTGCAATCCTGGCCAAAAATCATCGCGGGCCGCTGCCTTGTGTTATATGGCGGCCATTCGGGGAGCAGACTGCAATTCGGATCGCCATTTTGGGCAAAAGCAATCCACGCCTGATGCATCCGGTCTGCAAGCGCATGCCGGCCGGGTGCATTTCCCGTTAAGTTTTCCGTGCCGGGTTGTTCCAGCGTATGCCACACAAATGGAATTTCCAGGGCATGGCAGGCTTTAAGCGTCCCGTTATAAACGGGGCTTTCCCAGTCAAACTGGTACATCCACACCTTTTCCCCAGTTTGTGCGCGGGTATCTGCCAATTTTAAGGCAGGACCGGTAAATACAAAGTATGTCATGATCCGGTCGTATAATTCCTGGGTAAATGCACTTGGATCTGTAATTTTTGCGGAAAGGGCGTCCCAATACTTTGCAAATGTTTTTTGGAAAACGTCCTGCATCTCTTTAGGGTCCTGCCTTTTCCACACCGGATCGAAAACAGTGAACAGCCGGTATTCGTCCTTATTTGTTCCGATTAAAACCGGAATGTCCTTTGCCGCATTTTCAAGAGCCCTTTCCGGATGTTCCGGCAGCACAATGCCATCTGTAACCGGAAGTAGGCTCATGAAAGGGAGCGAATTCACAGCCTCTGCTAGATTTTTTTGCCGGCACCTCTGCCAGTTTTGCAACATCTTTTTTCTCCAGACCAAGCGTTTCCAGTATGCGTCGTGCATTTTTGGCTGCCCGTTCAGGTGTAGCGGTAAAATTGGCCGCCCCGCTTTCGAGAATGGCCTTATGAAACAACCCGCTTGCGGCAGGGGAAGAAAGCAATGCCGCAACACTCATGGCACCTGCAGATTCGCCGAAAATGGTCACGCAGTCCGGATCCCCGCCGAAAGCAGCAATATTTTCTTTTACCCATTTTAAAGCTGCGATCTGATCGAGGATCCCGCAATTTCCGGAGGCCTCATATTTTTCTCCGCCCATTTCGCCAAGATACAGAAAACCGAGCGCCCCGAGCCGGTAATTGATCGTGACCACAACAACATCCCCGTTTTTGGCAAAAGCAGAGCCGTCATAAGAAGGCGCTGAACCTGCCCCGTTAGCAAACGCGCCGCCGTGGATCCATACCATAACAGGACGCCTCTCCCCGTCTGCTCCAGGCGTCCAAATATTAAGATTCAGGCAGTCTTCGTCCATATTTTCAGCCGGATTCCCGAGAAAATCCATCAGTTCAACCGGCGGCTGCCATGCAATTGGCCCGAACTGCGTGCAATCTTTTACGCCTGCCCAGGGTTCGGGCAGTTCCGGCGGGTGGAAACGCAAAGGTCCGATTGGCGGTTTTGCATAGGGAATCCCTTTCTAGATTTGCACACCTTTTTCCTCGTATCCCCGGGCCTTTCCGAAAACGGTTTCAACAATTGCTGTCTTCATTTTTATTCTCCTTTCCGGAATGGATTTCTAAAGTATTCGACGGGAATGTGCAAATTTCCTTTCAGTTTTTTTGAAAAATAGATTGACAACGAACGTACGATCTTTTATTCTGTTTATAGAATGTAAGTTCGGGTGAAGGGGTGCGAAAATATGGCAACCATCATAAGCAGCATTGGCCTAAAGGGAATAGAAGGATATTGTGTTCATGCCGAAGTGCAGATGATGTTGGGGTGCGGGTCCGGGATCACCATTGTCGGGTTGCCGGATGCTTCGGTGAAAGAATCTAAGGAACGAATACGGGGTGCATGTTCATCGATTGGATGTATGCTGTTCCAAAGCAAAACGATTGTCAATCTTTCCCCGGCAGACGAGCGGAAAAACAGTCCTGCACTTGATCTGCCCATTGCAATCGGGCTGATGGCAGAAAACCACTTTTTTCATGCCAGAATTCCTGATCATACTGCCTTTTTGGGCGCGCTCTCACTGGACGGGTCTGTTCAGGCAGTGGCTGGGATGCTTCCGTATGTGATGGCAGCAAGGGGATTAGGCATGAAAAGATTGTATTTGCCAGCCTCTGCGGAACTTCCCTTTTCACAAATGGATGGGATGGATATTATATTTGTCCAGCATTTAAAGGACGTACTCGATTCATTGTCCGGAAAGAAGCTGCCGCCTGTCCGGAAAAAGAGGCAGCTGCAACCAGATGAGTATTCATTCGAAGCAGATTTCAGCATGATTCTTGGGCACCGGCATGTGAAAAAAGTACTGGAGATTGCCGCCGCCGGAAGCCACAATGTTTTAATGTACGGCCCGCCCGGAAGCGGAAAAAGTATGCTGGCTGAGGCTTTTCCTTCGATTTTGCCGCCGCTTTCGGAAACGTCTTCTTTTGAAGTGGCGGGACTCTATCAGCTTGCAAACGTGAAAAGGGGATTTCACCGGAAACCGCCGTTTCGCGCGCCGCATCACGCTTCATCTGCAGTTTCACTCGTCGGTGGGGGTTCCCGGCCGCATCCGGGTGAAATTTCATTAGCCCATCACGGGGTGCTGTTTCTCGATGAAATGGCCGAGTTTCCAAAAAGAACGCTTGATATGCTCAGGCAGCCGCTTGAAAATGGGAAAGTAACCATTAGCAGAGCCGCTTCCACGGTGACTTACCCTGCCCGGTTTATTATGCTTGCGGCCATGAACTTGTGCCCATGCGGTTATCTCGGGTCGCCCCATGCGTATTGCACATGCACGCCAAAACAAATTCAAGCTTATCAAAACCGGATTTCCGGACCGCTGTTAGACCGCTTTGACATATTTTTGCCAGTCGGGACAGTACCGTTACTGGAAGAGTCCGGGAAAATAAACGAAACTTCAGAACAGATCCGAACCCGCGTCACGGAAGCAAGGAAAAGGCAGTACGAAAGGTACGGGGCGGAAGTTTGTAACGGTACAGTGCCAAACGAAATCTTTCTACAAAAAAATCCGCTCGCAAACAGCAGCAGTTTAATGCTCAGGCAGTGGGCAAGCAAGGAAAACTTCAGCAGCCGGGCACAAATGAAAATTCTCAGGCTGGCAAGGACGATTTCAGATTTGCAAGGCAGCCGGGAGCTGTCAGAAGACGCGCTCTGGCAGGCATTGCAAATGAAAAGAAATCATCTTTTTGGAAAAAGAAAGGTGGATGCATATGCAACTTATAATGGAAGAAAAAGCGGAGTATTTGCCGCACGACCGCTTGTTTAAAGAACTTATCCAAACTTTTTTTGCAGATTTCATGGAAGCCTTTTTCCCGGAAGTAGCGCGGTGGATGGACTTTTCTGATGTGGAATTCCTCCAGCAGGATCTGTTTACAGACATCACAGCTGGTGAACAACGCAGAATTGATATTTTGGCAAAATTGAAATTAAAAGGGGAAGACACGGTTGTCCTCATCCATGTGGAACCGCAGTCTTATTATCAAATGGAATTTCCGGAACGGATGTTTATTTACTATTCCCGCATTTATGAAAAATATCGCTTGCCGGTTTTGCCAATTGCTGTTTTCAGTTATAATAAACGCAGGGAAACTCCTTCTCTTTTCACCGTAAGAATCCGCAACTTTGAGTCCATCCGTTTTCGTTATATGTCCATACACTTAATCAGGAAAAACTGGAAAGAATATATTCGAAGCAACAATCCCGTTGCGGCTGCACTGCTCAGCAAAATGGGGTATACAAAAAAAGAAAAAGTACAGGTAAAAGTAGAGTTCTTAAGAATGATGGCCCGCATGGAACTCGACCCGGCAAGAATGGCACTAATCTATGGATTTTTTGATTCTTATTTTAAATTAACGGATAAGGAGGATGAACTTGTGATGTCAAGCATTAAAAATCTGGATCCGCAAGAAGCCGACCAAATCCTGCGCCTGCCAAATTCCTTTTACGACAAAGGGTACAAAAAAGGGAAGGAAGAAGGAAAAGAAGAAGGAAAAGAAGAAGGAAAGGAAGAAGGATTGAAAGAGGGGTTGAAAGAAGGGGAAAGGAGAGCGGCATTAAGGATTGCCAAAAGAATGCTGGAAGAGAACCAGGATCTGGCATCAATCGCAAAATACACCGGGCTGGCAGAGGAAGAATTGAAAAAGCTGAAACAGAGCGGAGCAACCAGACTTAGGTGTGATCAATAAATACACTGGGTTGCCGGAAGAAGAAATTCAAAATTTTAAAATAGAACCGAGCAATCGGCTGCAATCGCATAAATTGTGAGCATCCGTGGAAAACTAGCCGCATCACTTCAATAAGGATGTGGAGAGAGTGGAAAAAGAGAACGGACGTGTTGAGCCGACACTTGCGACTGGCCTTGACGACCAGGAAGAGCTCGACCAAAAAGCAACGCCGGAAGAAATAGCAAAAGGTGAATATACGAAAGTGGTCAGATTGTCTCTGGATGAAGCAGATCCAAGTAAGGGTGAAGATTAATATGGCATCGAATTTTTTGGCAGGCCTAATTGCCTCCATAACCGCATTTTAAATGGCGATCCCGTATGAAAGTCCGCTATGGCGGCCATTTCTATTGCAAGTGATGCAAACAGAAAAGGCGGAAACTTTGAAAAAATGGTGCAACAAACGGATTGCATTTAAGCAGGGTGAAGGCGGCCTTGTTCCGGGGCCGCCCGTGCCAATCATTTGATATCAGCCTTTTCAGCCGTGAGCTGTTCGATTGTTTCCATTGCTTTTGCAATTTGCGCCTTCGTAAAGCTGCCAAGCAGGCGAAAGGATTCTTCGGGTTTTGCGGCATATGCTGCGACTTTTTCAATGGCCGCGCCATGATTTTCCGTCACATGCAGTGTATCCAGATTATAAGGAAAACCGAGTTTTTGATACAACGGAAGCAGTTTTTTCACTTCATTGATATCGCCTGTTGCCGCTAATTGGACAAGGATGCCGTAAGCCACTTTGGAACCGTGCAGAATGGAATGCGTTTCCGGCAGGAAGGACAGCCCGTTATGGATGGCGTGGGCCCCAGCCATTCTTCCGTATTCGCCGGCAAAGCCGCCGACTGTCCCGGCTGCGCCAATGATAATTTCAACTATATTGCGGAAAGCGTCGGTTATCTTCCCTTCGTTTCGGTCGTGTAATGCCTGCTCACTGTCGCGCAAGATCCCTTCATAAATCGCTTTTGCGGAGCGGAGGCCGAGTTCGACCATCACCGGCAAATGTTTCATGGAACGGGTGATGCCTTCTGCTTCATACCATTTGGCTAAAGAATCGCCAATTCCGCCCAGCAAATATTCGGCTGGTGCGTTCAGAAGAATACGCAAATCGATCAGGGTTAAAAAGGCGGAACGTTTGTAATAAGCGACATGACTGAATGAGCCGTCTTCATGATAAACAGCGGATAAAGGCGTATAACCGGCACACGTTCCGGCTAGCGTTGGAACGAGCACGACTTCACAGTTGAGCAGTTCTGCTGTTCCCTTTGCCGTATCGAGCACTTTGCCGCCGCCAATCCCGACGATGACATCTGCACGGCCTGCCTGTTCCGCCAGTGCTGCCATGTTTTTCTCACTTGCAGTATGATCGTACCGGAGTACCGGCCAGTTTTGCGGTATTGACGCAAATTTTTGAAATGCTTTGAATGATTTTACCCCGGTAATGACAACCGGATATTTGAATTCTTCCAGCTTTTCTTCCAAATATTTGGCTGCATCTTCTTCACATATGTATTGGTTTGGACCGCTTCTTATGACTTGGCTTAGACGCATTTTACAGGACCTCCGTGATATAAAAATTTGATGTATGTCCAGCTTACGCCTAAATAAATTATATTTCAATATTTTTTCATCATTCAGCTATTAATATATCAATGGTTCGATATATGGGAGTTGCAAAAGAAAAGTGTGGTTTTAAAGCAAACAGACTCAGGAATCTGCCAAAAAGACAAAAAGGGGTTCCCGCAGTAACCGGGGCCCCTGAGTCCAAGCACGTGCCAATTTGAAACCGGGAATCATTAAAGTTTTAACATCCGCTCTAACGCCAAAACCGCATCCCGCGCTGTATTTTCCTCTACTTTGATCACGTTTGTTTCTTTGCCCTCGATGATATTTTCCAGTGACCATAAAAGATGGGGCAGGTCGATCCGGTTCATGGTCAGGCACGGGCACATGACCGGATTTAACGAAATAATCTTTTTATCCGGATGATTTTTGATCAGGCGCTGCACCAGGTTCATTTCAGTGCCAATTGCCCAGGCGCTCCCGGCCGGCGCGTTTTCAATCGTATCAATGATGTATTTTGTGGAGCCGCTGAAATCTGACAGGGCAACCACTTCATGCGCACATTCCGGATGGACAATGATTTGCATATCCGGATATTTCGCGCGCACGAATTCGATATTTTTAATGGTAAAGTGCTCGTGCACGGAGCAGTGCCCTTTCCATAAAATGACTTTCACATTTTCCAGCGCGCCTTCGTAGATAAGTTCGTTCCGGATCGGGTCCCAGACTGCCATATCTGTGAGTTCCACGCCCAAATCAAATGCAGTGTTCCGGCCGAGATGCTGGTCTGGTAAAAAGAAAACCCGTTTTTTCTGGGTGAAGGCCCACTTGACCATTTTTTTCGCATTTGAAGAGGTAACGGTTGCCCCGCCGTTGCGCCCGACAAATGCTTTTATCGCTGCTGTGGAGTTGACATAGGTAAGGGGCAGCATCGTATCCCCGAACAAAGATTGCAACATATCCCATGCCCGTTCCGTCTGGTGGATGTCGGCCATGTCTGCCATCGAGCAGCCTGCGCGCATGTCGGGGAGAATGACAGTTTGTTCCGCTGATGTTAAAATATCCGCCGTTTCTGCCATAAAATGTACACCGCAAAACACAATATATTTGGCATTGCGGTTTTTTGCCGAAATTTGCGCGAGCTGCAGCGAATCACCGGCTGCATCGGCAAACTGGTATACTTCTTCACGCTGGTAGTGGTGACATGGGAGGAAAAGTTGCGCGCCCATTTCTTTTTTGATGTCCCAAACCCGGTTTTCCATTTCTTCTTGCGAAAGAGACTGATATTTTTCCGGCAAAGTCGTAAGTTGTAACGTTTCCAGCAGGCTCATAAAGCAACCTCCTTCGTATTTTCCACGATTGCACTGATATCAAGTACTGGATAGGAATGGGTCAAAAATCCGAGCGAAATCCACTCGATGCCGGTTTCAGCATAGCTCCGGATCTTTTCCATTGTGATGTTGCCCGATGCTTCCGTCGCAATATGGGGCGGCACGAGCGGGAGCCATTCGCGAATTTCTGCCGGTGATCGGTTGTCAAACATGATGATGTCAGCACCGGCACGGACAGCCTCAAGCAGCTGGTCTTTTGTTTCAATTTCGACTTCAATTTTCACAGTATGCCCGATGGACGCTTTCACTGTTTCCACGGCTTTTGTGATGCTGCCGGCAAATGCGATATGGTTGTCTTTCAGCATGACACAGTCGTACAGCCCGCGCCGGTGGTTGAATCCGCCGCCTGCTTTAACGGCGTATTTTTCAAGCATCCGGAGGCCAGGGGTTGTCTTTCTTGTATCGCAAATCTTTGCATGGGTGCCTTTCGTCTCACGGACTGCAGCGTTTGTTGTTGTTGCAATGCCCGACATGCGCTGGACGAGATTCAGGATTACCCGCTCTCCGGAAAGGAGGCTTACAATGGGCCCGTGGATTTCTGCAATGACCGTACCTTTTTCAATCCAGGCACCGTCCAGGGGGAAAATGCGGGGTCTCACCGTACTGTCCAGGATACGGAAACCTTCTTCTATCACATCTTTCCCACAGAAAATCCCGTTTTGCTTTGCAATGAACGTTAATTTGCCCGGCTGATCCGGCGAAAAAATATATTCCGTATTGATATCGCCTTCCCCAATGTCTTCCATGAAAAAATCTTTAAGCATGGATTGAAGTTTGAGCTTGTTCATAAAGTCCCCTCCTTGCGATCAAGCCTTTGTTTTTTGCATGAATGAGATGGATACCCTGCCAGTCGCTGCTTTCATCCGGGTAATCGGCGCGGATATGGGCACCACGCGATTCTTTCCGGAAAAGCGCCGATTGTGTGATGAAAAAGCTGTTGGTAAACATAAAGACTTTTTCTATTTCTTCCTTTGTAAGATGGTCGAGTGAAAAAGCGGAAAATGTATCAGCCCCGCGTGCTTCGAGCCACCGCAAAAGATGCCGCAACCCGGTTTCCGTACGGATCACACCGGCATTTTCCATCATTTTTTCCTTCAATGCTGCGGTGTCTAGCCGGCGGGCAATTTCCGGATTTAAAGGAGGGCGGGCGACTTCTGCTGTTTCGCCGCCCGATGCTTCAGGTTCCAATGCATTTAAAAACGCTGCGAGCCGTTTGCCAAATACGAGCCCTTCCAAAAGCGAATTGCTGGCGAGCCGATTTGCACCGTGTACGCCGCTTGCCGCTGCTTCCCCGATGGCATACAGCCCGTTTACCGTTGTTCTGCCATATGTATCCACTACGATGCCGCCCATAAAGAAATGGCTGCCCGGGACAACAGGCAACAGGCCGGAATGGATATCAATGCCGCTTTCCCGGCAAATCCGGGAAATGGTCGGGAACCTTTTTTCAAAGTGTTTGATTTTACGAATGTCCAGAAAAACTTTCTTTCCGCTATGAATCGTTTGATGAATTTGGTGGGCGACCACATGCCTGGGTGCCAGGTCTTTTAACGGGTGGACACCCGCCATAACAGGCGATCCGTTTTCGTCCACGAGCACTGCACCTTCTCCGCGGACGGCTTCGGACACAAGGCCTTTCGCGCTGCCTTCCGCATACAATAATGTCGGGTGAAACTGGACGAACTCCATATCTGCAAGTTCCGCGCCGGCCCGGTATGCCATTTGAATCCCATCGCCGGTGATTTCCGGGTGGTTCGAGGTAAAAGGATACAAGCTCCCAAGTCCGCCGGTTGCGATTACGGTATGATCGGAAAAATAACGGCGGATTTTACCGGCGGCCGTTTTTGTTTTTACACCGGTTACGCGTCCTGTTTCTGCGGATACGATTAGTTCAAACGCCAGCTCATGTTCGATCATCCGGACGTTTTTTCCAAGCTGCCAGAGAAGATGTTGAATGACAAATTTGCCGGTTGCATCGCCGCCACAATGGAGAATACGGTGCACTGTATGGGCGCCTTCAAGCCCTAAATCAAGCCCGCCGTCCGGCCGCCTGTCTACGGGAAGCCCGTTTTTGATGAGTGCTTCCGCTACAGCCGCACCCTCTTTCACCAATTTTTCCACTTCTTTTTCATCATGGTGCCGGCAGCCCGCCCGGATCGTGTCTTTCACATGCCATTCAAAACGGTCTTCCGGCGAGAGGACGGCTGCGATCCCGCCTTGTGCTTTATAAGAATTGCTCGTTTTTACCTGCGCCTTTGTGATGATCGTCACCTCGTAGCGGCTGCCCAAGTGCGCGGCCAACTGTAAGGCGGCAATCCCGCTTCCCAAGATACATATTTTTTCTGTCATCGGTCTCCCTACTTTACATCTGTCTTGACACCTATCTTTGCACAAAATTAAACTGAATACAAGTACTTTTTAGGAGGCCAGCTATGTTTTATTTTGATTATGCGGCAACGACAAAAATGAGCGAACGGGCACGGGAGACGTTTATGGAAGCGGCCGAATCTTTTTACGGAAACAGTGAAAGCCTGCACGACATCGGGACGGATGCGCGTGCGGTGCTTGAAAAATCGCGGGCCTTGATCAGTGATTATCTTGGCGTTCCGGCTGAAGGGCTGTATTTTACTTCAGGCGGGACGGAGGGGAATTTATTGGCGATTGTTTCGCTTGCAATGGGAGCTTCCGGAAAAGGAAAACATATCATTTCGTCGATGGCGGAGCATGCGTCCGTCCATTCAGCGCTCGGGTTTTTGGAAAGGCTGGGATTTGAAGTGACAAGGCTCCCGTTTACGGAAAAAGGGACAGTGGATGTTAAGAAGCTTGAAGCGGCGATCCGGCCGGACACGGTGCTCGTTTCGGTTCAGCATATTAACCAGGAAATCGGCACCATCCAGCCTATTGAGGAAATTTCCCGGATGGTAAGGAGACGGGGGATCTTGTTTCATTCTGATTGTGTGCAGTCATTTGGCAAGGCCGATGTAGCGCGCATGATCCCTTACGTCGACAGCATTACCCTCTCTTCACACAAAATTCACGGGCCAAAAGGGGTCGGAGCAGTGTACATTCACCCCTCTTGTGTCATGGCACCTGTTTTTCCGCATTTATCCCATGAAAAGGGATTCCGCGGTGGGACGGTGAATGTGCCCGGCATTGCCGGATTTGCTGCCGCTGTCGAGGAGATTTTGATAGAAAGTGAGCGGGACTGGGAATACCGGACTGCATTAAAAGAGGCAACCGGCGGGGCGGTTGTTTTTATAGAAGGGGAACGGGCAATGCAGCTTCCTTCCATCGTCGGCTGTATGATTACAGGCGTTCAGGGGCAGCTTGTTTTATTGGAGTGCAACAAAGCGGAATTCGCGATTTCAACCGGGAGCGCCTGCCAGGAACATCATGAAGGCGGGAGCAAAGCGGTTGAAGCCATGGGATACCCGAAGGAAGCGGCTGATCAGTTTTTTAGAATTTCCTTTGGACGCCATACTAAAAAAAAGGAGATCGTTTCACTCGGAGAAACATTGAAAAAGATTGCGGCTGTGCACAGTGTCGGAACCGCGAGATGAAATCTATTTGCCCGCTGAACAGACACTGAGTGACTTGTGTTTCAAGCAGTTGGTAACGTGGAAAGAGGGTATATGGAAGAACATGTATGGGTAGAATTTTACTTGAAGGGATAGATGAGTGGAAAAAATGGGAAGACACGCTGTTACTTAATTTTGCTGTTGACAGCTTCCCCGGTGTGGTGATATATTTACCTCGAATAGGTCAAGAAACTCGGAAACTTAACCAAAAAGGGATATGGTAAGACCGTCAGTCGGAGGCGGTGTCTTTCAGTGTTGTGAGGTGCTTAGCAATCGAAGCTAAGTACAAGAGAATCAGAAAAGGCGTCAGCATCGAAGCTGGCGCCTTTAGTATGTCAAAGGGGGAAACCAAATGTGAAGAGAGTGATGGTCTTTATTGATGGCAATAATTTCGAAGCGGCTCTTACTGCCTTGTACGGGTCTCAGCAGAGGCTGGACTATTTAAAGTTGGCAGAATACGTGGCTGCCCGGAGAGATGGGATCCTTCAGCGCATTTATTATTACACAGCAGTCGGAAGTTTGGATAAAGAAAAAGCGGCAGCAACGAAATTATTTATTGATCATTTAAACAAAAAGGTTCCAAAATGTATCGCGAAACTGGGTTATTTAAGTGTTGTGGGAATAAATGCGCTAGGCAAGCCAATTTTTACAGAAAAAGGAACAGATGTAAATATAGCGGTAGATTTGGTGTCACTTGCTTTTAATAACGGTTATGATGAGGCAATTTTATTCAGTGCTGATACGGATTACGAAGCAGCCATTAAAATGGCCAGAAGTTTGGGGAAAAATGTGGTTGCCGGTGTCGTAGATCAACAAAAAGCGGGTTATATGAAGGATCTTTGTGATGAGTATATTACTTTAAAAAAAGAAGACTTTAATCAGTGCATGCGTTAATGAAAAAGTAAAGCTGCCCGGAGTCCGAGCCTCAAGGCAGCCAATGATGCGCTTGGCTGTATAGTTCGAATCTGTACAGCCTTCTAATCATGAGTATGAACGGACAACACGGGTTCATACCCATTTTCTTTCGACATTTTTATTCCCATTTGAAAGAATGAAAAAACCTGTCTGCCATGCCATCCGTGTGGGAATCGCTTTATGGATTAAAATACGCGTGGTTTCCGCCATAAGAGGAATAGCCTTCCTAAAGGGCACAACTTTTAATATACATAATATCTGAATTTTTTTAAAAGGAAACAAAAAGTTTCCTGCTTGTCTGTTTAAGCATGCGCCGAAGTGGGGAAAGGTATTTTGCAAAATGTACAGAAGCGCCAAAGTGCATTTGACTTCATTGAAAGTTTGGATATATTATAAATTAGAAATTTTTCCATCATGAAGGCTTCAAAAGATATTATGCAAAGAAAACGGGATAAAAAATTTTTGCTTATGCACCCTAAAAGATAGCAATATCCGCAGGACATCCCGAGAAAAAATACGGGTGTAGCGTAGCGGGAAGAATCACGCTGGCACTTAAATATGGCCTGATTTCGAATGATCTATTTTGCAAATTTGCGTTGATGCTGGTACGGTGAGCAGCAGCAGGAATGTTTTTATTCTCTATCATATAAGAAATGAGAGGTGGGTATGATGGACCTAAGTCCGAAAGAAATTGCGGATGTAGCGATTGAAAAAGGAATAGCGAAAGCGAACAGCTCGTTTTTGTCGATGGTGGTGCTTGGTTTTTTGGGTGGGGCTTTTATTGCAATCGGTTATTTGGCTTATATCCGGGTGACCGGCACGATGCCAGCGAGCTGGGGCAGTTTTGACACATTTATGGGTGCCGCAGTGTTCCCGACCGGCCTGATCTTGATTTTGGTTGGGGGCGGCGAGCTTGTCACCGGCAATATGATGGCCGTCAGCATGGCCTGTTTTGACAAAAAGATTAACATCTTGCAGCTTATCTGGAACTGGTTGTGGATCACCATTTTTAACCTGATCGGTGCGCTGTTTGTGGCCTACTTTTTCGGGCATTTTATCGGCCTGACAGAGGGGGATTTTTTGGCGAAAACAGTTCACACGGCAGAAATGAAGACAAGCGCACCTTTTTGGCAGGCATTTGTCTCCGGGATCGGTTGTAACTGGCTTGTCAGCATGGCAGTCTGGCTTTGCTACGGCGCCAAAACGTTTGCAGGCAAAATCCTCGGCATCTGGTTTCCGATCATGGCTTTTGTGCTGATTGGGTTCCAGCACGTCGTTGCCAATATGTTCATTATTCCGGCCGCTATTTTTGCGGGGCATCTTTCATGGATGTTATTTTTGAAAAATATCATCGCGGTTTTCCTCGGAAATGCGGCAGGCGCAGTTGTGTTTGTCAGCATGCTCTACTTTATCGCATATAAAAAAGAAGGAGTTCAAAAGACAGACACTGCACTTTGAGACGGAGGGCTTCTCATAAAATGGGAAGCCCTTCATTAAAAATAGGGCCGCTTTGGGTCATTAAAACGTAAAATGCAAAGATTTGATAGAAAAAGCAGCAAAAGCTTGTGCTCCGCCTGTTTCTGCTTTATGGCAAACTAGATGCAGAACTTGGTGAATGAACCGGATAAAGACCATTTACCAAGCCCCGCGTATCAAAATGGATATCCACAGAGCTTCCCGGGCTAACGCCCATTTGCTGTCGCTCCCCATTTTTCTTAAATTTTGCATCATTCTATAAACTTCCGTACGAAAAACAACCTGTTCCCGAAAATTTTTAATGGAAAGAAAATCCAAATCTCTTTTTACAAGCCTTCATCAAGATAAACCGCCGAAGCAAGCCCAAGAAACGGGTTATAAAAGCGGCTGTCATTGTGAAAGGTGATCAGCAGTGAAACAACCAGGATAACCAAAAAGGCGGCCATTGTTGCATAGTCTTTTAACTGAAAAGGGCGCGCACTGTACCAGGTGCGTTTTTTATTTTTTCCAAAGCCGCGCAGTTCCATGGCATTGCTGATGGTTTCAATTTTTTCAAGGCTCGACAAGATGAGCGGAATCAGGATGGTTGCCGCATTTTTTATCCGTTTCGGCAGCTTTTCTTTGCGTGACATATCTAAGCCTCTTGCCTGCTGGGAAAGGGCGATATTGTGAAAGTCCCGCTGAATATCGGGAATATAGCGGAGCGCTAGGGCAACCGCAAATGAAATCCGGTAGCTGATCCCGATTTTATTGAGCGATGCAGCAAACTCGCTTGGATGCGTCGTTACAATAAACAGAAGTGCGGCTGGAATGACCGTGAAATATTTGAGTGTAATGTTAAACTGGTAAAAAAGCTGTTCCCACGTGATATTGTACCGGCCGGCAATCGAGAACAGCACATGGCTTGTCCCGTAAATTTTTACACCCTGTCCTGGCGAAAAAATATAAATCGCAATGTTATTCAAAAGCAGAAAAGCCAAGATAAAAAGCAAAATAAATAATACTTCCCGGATCTTGATGCGTGAAATGTAAAAAATAACAAGGCTTAAAAGAAAAAGGAAAAGAAGCACACGTGTATCATAGGTAAGCATGGCAGCAAAAGACCACATCAAAAAGAGAATCAATTTTGTCGCACCAGTCAATTCATGGACGGGGGATTTCCGCTCGATATAAGACAGCATTTCGGTTGCCATTTGTCTGTAGCCCCCTTTCGTACGTGATAAAGCGTTCCGTGAAACTTTCCGGGTTCAAATGTAGCCGGTTTGCAAGCGCATAGAGGGATGTCTCTTTTAAATTGGCGCGCCGGATCATATCAGAATGGCCTAAAATTCCGGCAGCCGAACCGTCGGCAATTTTTTCTCCGTCTGCAAGTACAATGGCGCGCGGCGTATACTCCAGCATGAGGTGCATGTCATGGGTGATGAAGAGAATTGTGATGCCTTTTTTGTTCAGTTCCACCAAAAACTCCATGATTTCATGGTAATGCATATAATCCTGGCCGGCAGTTGGTTCATCGAGAATCAAAATATCCGGTTCCAGTACGAGAATAGAAGCAATGGTCACCCTTTTTTTCTGTCCGAAGCTGAGCGCGGAAACAGGCCAATTCCGAAAAGGGTAAAGACCGCAAAGCCGCATGGCATTTTCTGTGCGTTTTTTGATCTCTTCCGGGGCAATTCCCCGGTTGGCCAGACCAAGCGCAATTTCATCGAAAATCATATGTTTTGAGATCATCTGGTTCGGGTTTTGCATGACCATGCCAATCCGAAGCGACCGTTCTTTAATGGTGTCGTTTGTGACGTCTTTCCCTTTGTAAAAAATTTTTCCGGAAGAAGGTTGTTCAAAGCCGCAGATCAGACGTGACAATGTTGATTTTCCTGCACCATTTTTCCCGACAATGCTTACCATTTCCCCTTTTTGGATGGTGAAAGAAAGGTTTTTGAGCACAGGCTGCCCGGGTTTATACGAAAAAGACAAATGATGGATTTCAAGCACCGGCTCTGTTTCGATGCGGGCAACCGGCTTTTTGGCATGTTTATACCAGTTTAAAAGGGCGTCTTTGCACCGGCTGAGTTGAAATGTATCCAGGTGGGCCGGATGCATTTCAGGTGTAATGCGGCAGCCGGCATATTTTGCAGCTTTGACATAAAGCGGCTCCCGGATATGGCACGTTTCCAGCACGGAAGAAGAAAGCAATTCATCCGGCGTACAATCGCTGATCATGTTGCCTTCATCCATCACAATGACTCGGTCTATTTTTTCAGCCAGTACATCCTCAAGCCGGTGTTCAATGATTATGACGGTCACGTTTGCTTTTTTTCGGATGTCCGAAATAAGCTGAATGGCTTGCTTTCCGGTTGCCGGGTCGAGATTTGCGAGCGGTTCATCAAACAAAAGAATTCCTGTATGGTCCACCATTACACCAGCAAGAGACACTTTCTGCTTTTGGCCGCCTGATAATTCATGTACACGTGCTGAAAGCTTGTTTTCAATACCGACTGTCCGAGCTGCTTTATCAACGGCATCATGCATGTCACGGAGCGCGAGACCCTCATTTTCCAGGGCAAAAGCGATGTCCTCGCCGACGGTTAAGCCAATGAACTGTCCGTCCGGATCCTGTAGCACTGTCCCGACTAATTTGGATATGGAGAAAATGTCCATATCTTTTGTTTCTTTTCCGTTTATCTTTAGACTTCCGGATACTTTGCCTTTATATGAAAAAGGAATGAGACCGTTAATGCAGTGGCCAAGTGTGCTCTTCCCCGACCCGGACTGCCCGAGGATCAGCACGCTTTCCCCCTCATAAATCGTTAAATTGATATCATGCAGGGTAGGGGTGGCCTGACTTCTGTATTGAAACGTATAATTCTGGAATTCAATGACGGGCTTTTTCATCTTTTCCTCCCGGTATTCTATCATTCTTTTCGGAGACTACCGCTTTTGCTTCTCGTTTTCGCGTAAGCAGCAATCAGCAATGTTCCGATAATCCCGACTGTCACCATGTTGGACACACCCGCGACAATGCCTTGTAAAAATACTTTATTGGCAGGTTCCGCATAGATAAGGATGTCGAGCAAAGGGGCAACAAGAAACCATCCGATTGCTTGGGCAATGACTTGTACGATATTAAACAGAAAAATCTTTTTGCCGTTTAGAATGCCGGATTCGATGTCTATTTTTTTCGAAACAAGGCCGAATAAGAAGCCGACAAGGGTAGAAACGATCACCCAGCTCCACCAGATAGACCCGTAAGAAATGGCATCCTTTAAGGCATGCCCGATCAAGCCAATCAGGGCGCCTGCAACTGGGCCGTATACAATCGACATAAGGGCAAGAAAAGCATAAGACGTTTCAATGGTCGTATTCGGGATGCCGGTCGGGATGGAAACAAACCTGCCCAAAATAATAAAAACGGCAGCGCCAATCCCGATTGCAACAATTGTGACGATCGATCTTCTGTTTGATTGCATGTCGTGTTCCCCCTATTTTTGATATACAATTTTCGGTGCTTTGCGGATGGTAATGTTCCATTTGATACCGGTATCGATATGGTAGGCTTTTGCGAAAGAGCCCTGGTTGATGGCGATGCCGAGTTTGTACAGGGAATTGATGTACAAAAGCGGTTCGCCAATATGGCTGTCGGCAAAAGAATGGCCGAATGTCATAATGTTTTTATAATGCTGGCGGGATTCGTTAAAAATCGTGACTTCGAACGAATCGCCGTAGTTGACGTCCAATTGCCTGAACAAGGAAGAATCAATATTGGTCCATAAATTGCCGAAACGGACATCCAGCGTATCGATCGTGCCTGTAATCACGCCATCCTGAAGCTCCGGTGCTTTTCTCGGCAGTTCAATAATGGAGTCAGCCGGAATTTCCGGCCCGATTTCTTCAAAACGGATCACCCCGGCAGCCAGCTTTGCGCCGGTGTAGGCATATACATCACGGCCGTGAAACGTATACGATTCTTCTGAATGCGGGAGCCGGTTGGTGGTTTCGTCAATTTCTCTGGCGGCCACAATCGTGTCTTTAATGTGGGTCAGGGTGCCGTTATCCGGTGTGATGATGTACTGGCCGTTTGCCGTTTTGGCGGCAATGCTGCGCCGATCGGATCCGACACCGGGGTCGACCACGCTCACAAACACGGTATCCGCCGGCCAGTAGGAAATCGTCTGGTACAGCCGGTAAGAAGCTTCCCAAATATGGTAGGGTGGAATTTCATGGGTCAAGTTAAAGATTCGGAGCGCTGGGTCAACCGAGACTGCTACCCCGTTCATCGCGGCTACGGCGCCGTCGCATAATCCGAAGTCTGTTTGAAGTACCAATGGTTTTGTCATATCATTTCCTCCTTGAATTTTGAAAAATAAAAAACCACGCCCCTATACGATAAGGGCGTGGTTTGAATTCACGCGGTACCACCTTCGTTCACTGTTTACTCACATAAACAGCCTTAGCCAGTACGGGAGCCTGCAATCTCCTTATACTGCGGCGCTTTAACGGGCGCTCTTCCCGCCGGAACCTACTTACGGTTAAGCTTTCAGCACGGAACTCCAAGGCCATTTTTCCGGTTCGTCCTTTTGCTTCTTTTCAGCAACCGAAGCTCTCTGTGAAAATTCGTGAACCGTACTTTTCCTTTTCCTCGTTTTTGGAATGAACTTTGAATTCATTATAGGATTAATCATTTGAAATTTCAAGATAAAATTTTATAATTTTGCTTTTTCATCAAATCCCGTCTTCTATCCTGAAAATATACATCAGCTGATTTTCGTCTTTTTGCTGGTGCCGCGCTCACTGCTGTATTGGTGTCTAATTGCGGCCGTGCCGTTTCCGGGTTGGTTGCAGATGAAAACGGCACGATTTCTGACGCTCCGCCGGTTATTGCGCCGTATACCCTCCGTCAAGCACGGCTGCCTGGCCGGTGATACCTTTTGCTTTATTGCTAACCAAAAAAACGGCATAATCAGCGATTTCTGTGACAGAAAGCAGCCGTTTTTGCGGGACAAGGGGATAAATCACTTCCTCAAGTACTTTTTCAAAAGGCACTTTCCGCGTTTCTGCCAGGTCTTTCAGCTGGTTGCGTACAAGCGGCGTGTCGACATAGCCCGGGCAAATGGCGTTGACACGAATGCCATGCTCCGCCCCTTCCAAAGCGGCTACTTTCGTCAACCCGATCACCCCGTGTTTGGCGCTGTTGTAGGCGGCTTTGCCGGCAAACCCGATCAGACCGTTAACGGATGCCATGTTTAAAATCGTGCCGCCGCCCTGTTTTTTCATGATGGGGAAAGCATATTTGATGGCCATAAAAGGGGCTGTCAGCATGACTTTAATCAGCAGTTCAAATTTCTCTGTCGGAAAGGCTTCAATCGGCGAGACGTACTGGAGCCCGGCGTTGTTAACGAGAATATCCAGACGGCCGAATGTGCCTGCCGTTGTTTCGATCACTTGCTTCAAGTCCTTTTCGATCGTGACATCACACGGTGCAGAGACAGCGCCCAATTCATCAGCTGCTTTCTGGCTTGCTTCGGCGTTTTTATCGGAAATCACGACATTGGCGCCTTCTGTTTTAAAAGCGCGCGCAATGGCAAGGCCGATGCCGCTTCCTGCTCCTGTCACAAGCGCGGTTTTTCCTTCAAGGCATTTTTCCATCCCTTTTTCCTCCCTGTAATTCGGATCAAATGATGCCAAATATGGTGTAGAGTGCAATGGCAAAGAAAACAGAAACGGTTTTAATGATGGTGACGGCAAAAATATCACGATAAGACTGCTTGTGCGTCAAACCTGTAACGGCAAGCAGCGTAATGACCGCACCGTTATGCGGAAGGGTATCCATACCGCCGGATGCCATGGCAACAACACGGTGCATGACTTCGGGCGGAATATGGGCAGCGGCAATGGCTTTGTTGTACTGATCCGCCATCGCGCTCAGTGCAATCCCCATGCCGCCCGATGCCGAGCCGGTCACCCCGGCAAGCGTTGTTGTTGTTACTGCGCCGTTTACAAGCGGATTTGTAAACGTATGGGAAATGCCGTGGCTGATCGTTGTAAAACCGGGAAGCGAGGCAATAACGCCGCCAAACCCGTATTCAGCTCCGGTATTCATCGTTGCGAGCAGAGATCCGCCGATACTTGCATTCAATCCTTCTTTTATATTTTTCGGTACCCTTTTCCAGTCAAAAGCAACCGTTGCCAAAATGCCCATGACAAGCGCCATTTCCACCGCCCAAATGGCAGCCACCGCGTTGATGTCCACCGTGCCAAAAGCGTCAAGGCCGATTTTGGAAAAATCGAATCCGTCCGGGTACCATTTCGGGATATAGGTGGTAAAAACTTTGTTCATGACACCGACAAGAACGAGCGGGACGAAAGCAAAAATCTGCCTGGCCAGCGATTGGCTTGCGGAAAGATCCGGTGCTGGTTCCTGTTCGGCTTCAAGCGCCGCGGCCGTTTCTGAAGGAAAACCGTAATAGCCCTCGCCGGATTTTTCCGCTTTTTTCCGCCTGTATTCCAAGTATAACAGGCCGCATATCAGCACGAATGCACCGCCGAGCAGACCGAGAATCGGTGCTGCATAAATGTCCGTTTTAAAGAAAGTGGTGGGGATCACGTTTTGGATTTGCGGCGTGCCAGGCAAAGCATCCATCGTAAACGTTAAGGTTCCTAAAGCGATTGTCCCGGGAATGAGCCGTTTCGGAATATCCGCTTCCCGAAACATTTGGGCGGCAAACGGATAGATCGCAAACACGGCTACAAACAAGCTTACACCGCTGTAGGTCAGAATCGCTCCAAGCAGCACGATGGCAAGCATCGCCCGTTTTGCGCCGATGAGCTGGACGATCGTTTTGGCAATAGATTCTGCAATCCCGCTCATTTCCACCACTTTGCCGAAAATGGCACCTAAAAGGAAGACAGCAAAATAAGATTTAATAAAGCTGACCATCTTTTCCATAAACACATTTGAAAAGAACGGGAGCACATATTCCGGCGCCGTCAATAGTACGGCGAGCAGCGCGCACAAAGGGGCAAACAGGATCACCGAGTACCCCCTGTATGCAACAAATATTAATAGGCCCAGCGATAATAAAATGACGAAAAAGTCCATCTTCATCCCCCATTTTTCAATTTGAGAAAACGGTTACATTTATGAGCGTATCCGATTTGCCAGCAAACCTGTTTCCATAATCATAATAAAATGCAGCTGCCACAGTTGAATCAGCTTTCGATTGCAAGCATTACCCCAAAGTATTGTTGCAAAAGCGTCCGAGGATCTGCCCGGGTTTTTCAACTCATTCGGACAACCGGACTGCAAAAAAGAAAGCAGAAGCCGCCACGCCGGGCAGCTCCTTGATTTTTACCACCTTGCTGTCAGCATTTTCCGGCGGGTGTAGAATTCGACGCCGTCTGTGCCATTTGCGTGAAGGTCGCCGAAGAAGGAATTTTTCCAGCCGGAAAACGGGAAAAAGGCCATGGGCGCAGGCACCCCAATATTAACGCCAAGCATGCCGGCCTGGATCTTTTCCCTGAAGTAGCGGACATTGCTGCCGTCTTTCGTAAACAGACAGGCGCCGTTACCAAACTCAGACTGGTTTGCCACTTCAATGGCTTCTTTCAGGCTTCCCACGCGCACAACGGAGAGGACCGGCGCAAAAATTTCATCTTTCCAAATGCGCATATCCGGGGTGACTTTGTCAAAGATGGTCGGCCCGAGGAAATAGCCATCGCCGTGCGTAGCCGCATCTTTTCTGCCGTCCCTCACCAAAACGGCGCCTTCTGCTATTCCGGTTTCGATATATTTTTCCGTACGTTCTTTATGTTCTTTTCTGATAACCGGTCCGAGGAACACACCTTCATCGAGGCCGTTGCCGATTTGGATTTCATCCGCTTTCTGCTTCAGTTTTTGCAAAAGCGGTTCGGCTGTGTTTCCGACAGCGACCACAACCGAGCAGGCCATGCACCGTTCGCCGGCTGACCCGAAAGCAGCGCCGATTACTTCTTTTACCGCGGTGTCCAGATCGGCATCCGGCATCACGATCGTATGGTTTTTGGCGCCTGCTAATGCCTGCACCCGTTTTCCGTTGGCTGCCGCGGTTTTATACACATATTCAGCCACTGGTTTTGACCCGACAAAGGAGATTGCGGGCACGTCTTCGTGTTCCAATAGACGGTTGACAACATCATGTGCGCCATGGACGATATTGAGCACGCCATCCGGCAGACCTGCTTCCCGGAACAATTCTGCAAGCCGGTTGGCAAGAAGTGGTGTGCGTTCCGACGGTTTCAGGACAAAGGTATTCCCCATCGCGATAGCCAGTGGAAACATCCAGCACGGCACCATCATCGGAAAATTGAACGGTGTAATGCCGCCTACAACACCGACCGGGTAGCGGTACATGCCGGATTCCATATTGGTTGCAATATCCGGCAGCTGTTTTCCCATCATGAGTGAAGGGGCACCTGCGGCAAACTCCACACATTCAATGCCGCGCTGCACTTCCCCGTAAGCTTCCGTATAGCTTTTTCCATTTTCCTCGGTAATCATTTTGGCGAGTTCATCCCAATGGTCCACAAGCAGCTGCTGGAATTTGAACAAGATACGCGCACGTTTCGGAACGGGCGTTGTACTCCACGTTTTGAAAGCCTCTTTTGCTGCTTCTACCGCTTCATCGACATCAAGCGCAACGGAGAGCGGCACTTCTGCAAGCAGGTCGTCTGTCGCAGGATTCGGGACAGCCTGGTAACGGGTTGTTTGCGGCTCAATCCATTTGCCGCCCACATAGTTTTTTAAAATATTTTTCGTCGTTGTGTTCAACGTCAACAGCTCCTTTTTAGAAATGAAATACAATATGTTTTCAATGATGGGGCACAGCTGCAAAGGCAAATCAGCTGTGAATTTGTATTTAAGTTTTGCCCCAGTTTGCACGATGGTTGATTTTTGACAAAACAGGGTACAGCGTAGCAATGATCCGGCCATTTTATACCGAAAAAATTTTCAGAGTGAGCGCTCATGCCGCTTTTTCCCGTTGTAAATTTTCCGGATAAGCACGCCGTCCGCAAATCAGCGGCCGCAATTTTTCAGGATAGGCGGCCATTTAACGCGGTACCAGCCGAAGATTAAAAATCAGTCGCTGCAAACTTCCAGAATCGGCCAGCCTAAAACATGGACCGACATGCAGCATATGGAATCTGAAAAGGCCGGCTGCTCTATCCCCGGGCCTGCACTTCCCCGGAAAACTGGTAATCATAGCAAACAAGATATAAATCTTCTATTTCCTTTTGCGAAGGAACCCTTGGATTGTTTTGCGGGCTGCCGCTGGCAAGGGCATCAGAAGCCATTTTGTTGATGGCGCTTTCAAACGGTTGCTGTGGAATGCCCCAGCCTCTTAAATTCGGGATATTTAAATCAAGGCACAGCTGTTTGACGGCACGGACGGCAAGATCAGCCGCTTCTTTGCCGGACAGGTCTTTCTCTTCCGGTGAAAAAATTTTCCCGATATCCGCGAGCCTTTCCAAACAGGCGGATTTGCTGAATTCGAGCACGGCAGGCAACAGCATGGCATTCGATACGCCGTGCGGGACGTGGAAGAGTGCGCCGATCGGCCGGCTCATTCCGTGCACAAGGCAGACAGAAGCGTTGGAAAATGCCATCCCCGCTTGCAAAGAACCGAGCGACATGGCGTCGCGCGCTTCCATATTTTCCCCATCTTCGTAGGCACTTTTTAAGTTCGGGATGATAAGCCGCATAGCGGACAGGGCAAGCGTATCGGTTAACGGATGGGCCCTTCTTGAAATATACGCTTCAATCGCATGGCTTAAGGCATCTACACCGGTTGCCGCTGTCACCGATTTCGGGGAAGACTTTGACAAAACAGGGTCCACAATCGCGACAGCCGGCATAAAGGCAGGCTGCTTGATCATCATTTTGACATCATTGGCAGTATTCGTAATGATCGTGGCGTCTGTCGCTTCTGACCCCGTTCCGGCCGTTGTCGGAACCGCAATATGCGGGACAGGCGGCTTTTCTGCTATTTTCCTTCCGCCCATGTAATCGCCGATATAACCACCGTTCGTTGCGACAACGGCAACGGCCTTGGCTGTGTCAATGCAACTGCCGCCCCCGAGAGAAACCAGCAGGTCGCAACTTTCCTGTTGAAAAAGGGCGAGCGCTTCAGAGACATAGTGGTCAACCGGTTCTGAATGGACACCTGTATATACGGCGCTTTTCACACCGGCTTCCTGCAAAATGCGCTGGCACGCATCCGCGTTTCCAAGCCCGGCCATGATTTTATCTGTGACAATTAAAGCTTTTTTTCCTCTTCGGGCCGCCTCTTCACCGATTTTTTCAAAAGCTTGTTTTCCGTAAAGAATGGTTTGCGGGGTCCGGAATACGGCTTGCCTCATTTTATTTTCACTCCTTTTGTGATGCTGCCTTTTTAAATGCAAAAAGCATGCCAAAAGCGTCTCGCAGAACTGGGCCTGTTTCATGCCGGGAAAGTGTAGGAAAAACACGACAATTGTAGCGGACTGGCTACACTACAGGCGCTACAAGTTATATTTTTTGATTTTCTGGTAAAGCGTTGTGCGGTGGATACCGAGCAGTTCCGCCGCTTTCGTCTTATTGCCGCCCGCATTTTTCAGCGCCCGGATAATGAGTGCTTTTTCTTGCGCCTCGCCCGCTTCTCTGGCGCGGCTGATCAAAGATTCAGCGTAGATGTCTTTTGCCGGTTGAACCTCATGAATCGCTTCCGGCAGATCGCCACGGCTGATTTCCGGCCCGTCGGCGAGTGTCACAAGCCTTTCCACCGTATTGGCCAGTTCCCTTACATTTCCTTTCCATCCGTAAGCCATCATCGCTGCAACTGCCTCTGAACTGATCCTTTTTTCAGGCAAATCGTAACGCCGGCAAAACGCCTTCAGAAAATGGGAAACCAAATCCGGTATATCTTCTTTTCGTTCGCGGAGCGGGGGCAAATGGATCCGGATAATATTCAGCCGGTAATATAAATCCGCCCGGAACGTGCCGGCTTCTACCATTTCTTCAAGATTGCGATTGGTAGCGGCGACAATCCTCACATTCGTTTTATATTTTTTTACGCCGCCAACCCGCTCGGCTTCTTTTTCCTGAATGGCACGCAGCAGTTTCGTCTGCATGGCGGGCGATAATTCCCCGATTTCGTCCAAAAACAGCGTGCCATTTTCCGCCAATTCAAATTTCCCGGGCTTCCCGCCTTTTTTTGCGCCGGTAAACGCGCCTTCTTCGTAACCAAACAGCTCGGATTCAAACAAAGGCTCCGGAATCGCGCCGCAGTTGACGGTAATAAACGGCCCCCGTGCATACGGGCTCAATTGGTGGATGCTTTTGGCAAACAGCTCCTTTCCAGTTCCGCTTTCCCCTGTTATCAAGACCGTTGCCGAAGTCCGTGCCGCCCTTCTTGCCAGCCGTTTTACGCGGGAGATGCTTTCGCTCGTTCCTAAAATTTGTGTGAAGCCGGCTTGATCCGGCATCTTTTTGGAACCTGTTTTTTCTTTCCGGGCGGACAAAGTATCCTGCTGCAGCCGCTCAAAAATTTGATACAATTCCGAGACGCCTTCAAAAATCAGCATGCCAATCGCGCCGACTACCCGGCCCCCTTTCCAAATCGGGATACGGTGGACGACCATTGCCTGCCCCTGAATATATTGGATGACACCGCGCTCAGGGATGGCCGTTTTAACAGTGACATGCAGATTGGTATTTTCAATGACTTCGGTGACATGCCGCCCGATCGCATCTTCCCGTTTGATGCCTGTAAACCGGCTGTATGCCTCGTTGAATTCGATGAGAATACCGTTTTCATCAACAACGGCAATGCCTTCATAGGCGCTCTCCAATACGGCGTTTAAAATCTCTGCTGTGTTTTTTGTTTGCGCCATTTGCCGGATATAGTGCGCAAGGCCGTCCAATAGATCCTGCCTTGTAAGGATGCCGGTGCATTTCCGGTTTTCATTCACGACCGGAAATGCAGTAAAAGGCAGGGACAACAACTCAAGCAGGCTGTCTTGTTCAGAGATTGCAACAAAATTTCTCTTCGGCAGGGCGCGCAAGACCGGTTCGTTTTCCATATGATCCAACAATGCGGCGAGGACATGATGCAGCGTCAGCATCCCGACTGGCTGGTCGGTTTCATCTGCGACCACAAGGCTGCTTAAATTTTGCTCGCGCATGATGCATGCTGCTTCCCGGAACACGGTCTCCGGCCGGATGATATAAGGGCAAGGGGACATCCAGACACCTGCTTTTAACATGCTTTCCGTTTTTTCATAGTAAAGCGGTTTTGCCATTTCTCATTCCCCTTTTTGAAACGAAGGCTGCCGGCATACCCGGCACCATTCCGTTTAAATCGTTTTTAAGCATGCAACGAATAACTTCTTCTTTTCTTGCCGATTTCCTTTTGAAAAGTGCCATTTGTAAAATTTTTTTGCCGGATCAGCATGATTTATCATGGGAAAAAGTTTGCTGTTTGGAGGAAAAAGGGAAAAGGTTGCATGAGCGTATAGTAAAATGAAAAAAGGGTGGTCCGTGATGAAGGAAGAAAAAATGCGTTTTCCATTAAGCCCTAAGGCCAATCCGCAGGCTGTTATAACTGGGGAGCATTACCGGTTTACCGTGCTGACGCCGAAGCTGATTCGCTTGGAATATGCGGAAAACGGCATGTTTGAAGACAGGGCGACACAAACCGTGCTGAACCGGGCGTTTCCGGTACCGGCATTCCGGAAGTTGGAAAACGATGTTTCGCTTGAAATCATCACCGAAGCTTTCCATCTGCACTACCTTAAGAAAGGCCCGTTTTCGCCGAATGCACTTTTTATTGATGTGAAAAGCAATTTTACAAACCACAAGAACCGCTGGTATTTCGGAACACCGGTGGAAACATTGAAAGGCACAGCCAGAACGCTGGACCAGGTGGATGGGGAAATCGATTTGGAAGAAGGCATTCTTTCTAAAAAAGGTTACGCGGTGCTGGATGATTCGGAATCTTTTATTCTTGTTGATGAAGAGACGATTGAACCGCGCAAGAACAAAGGCGTGGATCTTTATTTTTTTGCGTACGGCCGCAGTTATCTGGAGGCATTGCGTGATTTTTACAAACTGACAGGGGCGCCACCGCTTTTGCCCCGGTTTGTGTTCGGAAACTGGTGGAGCCGGTACTGGCCGTATAAAGAGCAGGAATATAAAACGCTTGTGGAGCGGTTTGAAAACGAGGATATTCCTTTTTCTGTCGCCGTGCTGGACATGGACTGGCATCTTGTGGATATTCCGGCAAAATACGGGAGCGGCTGGACAGGCTATACGTGGAATAAGGAGCTGTTTCCGGATCCAAAATCGTTCTTGGACTGGCTGCATGCACGGCATTTAAAAGTAACGCTCAATCTGCATCCGGCCGACGGGGTGCGTGCCTATGAGGAAATGTATCCGGAAATGGCTGTAAAAATGGGCATCGACCCGGAGACGGGAGACCCGATTTTATTCGATATCAACAACCGCTTTTTCCGTGATGCGTATTTTGCGTACTTGCACCATCCGCAGGAAAAAGACGGCGTTGACTTTTGGTGGATTGACTGGCAGCAGGGGACAAACAGTTCGATTGAAGGGCTTGATCCTTTGTGGCTTTTGAATCATTTCCACACCTTGGACAGGTTGAAGTCCGGAAAGCGCCCGCTCATTTTATCACGCTACGCCGGCGCCGGCAGCCACCGTTATCCCATCGGTTTTTCCGGCGATACCGTTGTATCCTGGGACTCTTACCGGTTTCAGCCGTATTTTACGGCAACAGCTTCAAATATTGGCTACTCATGGTGGAGCCATGATATCGGCGGCCACTTCGGCGGGGCGCGTGATGACGAACTGGCTGTGCGCTGGGTGCAGTTTGGCACTTTCAGCCCGATCTTGCGCCTGCACAGTACGCAGAGTGAATTCATGGGGAAAGAGCCGTGGAAATACGGGAAAGAAGCGGCGGATGCAATCAAGGCATTTCTACGGTTAAGGCACCGGCTGGTTCCGTATCTTTACACGATGAACTGGCGGACGCATCATGACTTACTGCCGCTTGTCATGCCAATGTATGATTTGTATCCGCTTAATGAAGAAGCGTATGATGTCCGGCACCAGTACTTTTTCGGCAGCGAACTGGTCGTTGCACCGGTGATGGAAAAAAGAAATCCGGCGCTTGGTCTCGCGTGTGTAAAGGTATGGCTGCCGTTTGGCACGTGGTACGACTTTTTTACCGGCCACCGTTATGAAGGCGGCACGAGGTTAAACGTGTACAGAGGGCTTGGCCGTTTGCCTGTTTTTGCGAAAGCCGGCGCGATCATTCCACTTGCGGGGCACTGCCCACATAAAAATGGAACCGGAAATCCGAAGCAACTGGATGTACTGGTTTTTCCGGGGAGCACAAATACCTTTGTACTGTATGAAGATGACGGGGAAACGCTGGCATATGAAGATGGGGCGTATGCCTTGACGAGATTTGAACTCGACTGGGAGGAGCAGAAATTTATTGTGCATCCGGTTGAGGGCGACTTGCGTGTTTTGCCTGTTCCAAGAGAGATCCGGATGCTGTTTCGCGGATTCGGAAACATCGAAATATCCGGGTATTCGGCATCCTATGACGAGGCAACAGATACAATGATTGTGCGGATTGCAGCATACGATCCGAAAAAAGGGGCTGCGGTTTCATTTTCGGCCGGCACGCACGATGTTCGCGCACGCCGCTTGCAGGATTTTTACGGGCTGCTAAACGCGGCACAGATTGCTTATCGTTTGAAAGAGGAGATTTATACTTTGGCCCGGGAAGAAGAGGCGCCTTTGAAAATACTGGCCCGGCTGCGCACCATGAATCTCGACCCGGATTTGTTTGATGCGGTGTTTGAGCTGATCTACAGGGAATAAAGCGGCTGCCTGCCGGGGACAGTTTTTTTGGTGCTGCCTGATGTATTTCATAGGTGTGCTGATTGGATTTGGCGGGTAATTCCCGGAAGGCATACTATTAGATTTGGCAAATGAATTTTGAATGTAAAGTATAAGGATAGAAAAGATGAGTTCAGAAAATCCGGAACTTAAGCCAGGGGAATTATTGCCATTGGGAAGGGAACTTGCAGTTGGGTTATCCGGATTTGGAAAACGGTACGCTTGCTGGTTGCGGGTCAACCGGCAAAATCCGCCTCAACCTGTCGAAAAAAGACAAAATGAGAAGGAAACCAGACTGCCTGCTTCGAATATCTTTAAAGAAGAAGAGAAATTGAGGGGGGACCAAATGGACCGGATTGAACAGCTTGAACTAAGAGTGGCCGTTTTGGAACAGGAAGTGGCAACATTAAAAACTGACCTTGCAGCGAAACAGGGAAACCAGCCGGCCAAAAGGGAAGCCGCTCAAAGCACCATACCAACCACAACCAGCACGCCGGATAAACGGGTTGAGAAAACCGCACCACGCATAGAGGATGCTGAGACACCGGTGCAGAAAACACCGGTTCAGGCGAAGTCGGAACCGGTTGATTGGGAATACCGACTCGGGAGGGTGTGGCTGCCGAGAATCTTTATTTTCGTGCTGCTTCTGGGCATCATTTTTGCCTTTACCATTGTGGCCATTGCGGGGACGGAACTAATCAGGGTTTTGCTCGGTTTTGGCGTGGCCGCTGTGCTGTACTTTTTTGGGGAGAGACAGATTAAGAAACAAATGGTGGCACTTGGAACCGTGCTGCTGTCCGGCGCCGTTTCCGTTGCTATTTTGACGACGTTTGCGATGCATGTTTTGTACGGTTTCGTGCCGCCTTTCATTGCATTTATCCTGAACCTGATCTGGATCGGGCTTGGGCTGTTTCTTTCTGACCGGCACCGTTCGGAAGCGATTGCGATTTTAACTGCATGTGCCGGGTATCTTGTGCCGTTTTTGGTTGAAGGAAAGGAACATGCCGCCCATTTTGTTATTTGGTATGAAACGGCATTTTATGCGCTTTTGCTCTTGTTTGCCGTCCGGAAATCTTACAAAGCGCTGTTTTATATGGCAAGTGGGCTGTGGCATGCCGCCGTTTTTATCCTTTATATCAATCTTTTGATCGATCAAGTTGGTGCAGGGATCTCGTATTCTGTTGTGCTTGGGGCGATCATTCAGCATGCGCTGCTTTGCTGGGTCGCTTTTTACAAGAAGGGAATGGGAGAGGCAACGGTGCCGGTCTTATTCTCAAGCTTTGTGCTGACAACCGGATGGGCTTATAGTACGCTGGAGGAAGTGCCGGGCATATTGCTGCAAGCATCGCTTCAACATGCGCTGTTTAATCTATACTTATTGGCCGCTGCAGTCGCTTACGGCTGGTTTGCCTACTACGGCCGGGAAAAACAAAACCGGGAGCAGATCTCTGTCTCCATTTCCATTTGTACAGTAAGCGTTGTTTATTTCCTGTACCAAATTTTGCCTGATCATGTGTTAAATCTTGCCGTGTATTTTATTGTAGCCACGGTCGCCATTTATCTTGGCTTTCATTTTAAAGCAGTCATTCAGCAGGTTATCGGGTTATTGCTTTATATTTTTACAACTTTTCAATTATTTTCCACCGTATGGATCCGGGATGTGTTCAGTGCGGAGACTTTCGTGTGGCTTGTTGTGATCGGGACGATGCTGTTTTTCTACCGGATGCTGGCTGCAGCTTCGTTGAAACAGGAAGGGCTGAAAAACTTTATGATCGCCGTAAATGCCTTTTTTCATCTTGTTTTTCTTACCCAGCTGGCAGGTGCGGTTGCAGAAAGCTGGTCCGTCAGCCTGCGGATGATGCTCCAGTCTTTTGTCTGGATGGTATATGCTGCAGCTGGAGTGGCGCTCGGGGTTTGGAAAGACAATAAGAAGATCCGGCTCGCGGGGATGATCCTGCTTTTGATCACGCTTTGTAAACTGATTTTTGTCGATATGCATACCGTCAACCTTTTCATCCGGACGATTTTGTTTATTGCGCTCGGGACGGTCGGGTTGATTGTGTCAAGGCTGTTCTATGTGAAAAAATAGTGTGTTATTGCCTTGCACCTATCACCTGAAAGAAGGCAGGTGATAGGTGCAGTTTTTTTAAAAAAATATGGCTGAAGAGGCGGGCAGTTTCATACGAAACCTGCGCAAAAACAGGGCTGTGCCGGGCATTTCCGGTACAGCCCTGTCCTATTTTCCAAGTATATCCGCCTGGACGATGCATATATTGTATTGAAAACGAAGAAATGAAAGCGTAATCATTATTCAAAAGGGGGACGAACAATGGATTTCACGCTGTCAGATGAGCAAAAAATGATTCAGCGAACGGTGCGGGAGTTTGTAAAAAAAGAATTGATGCCTCTCGAGCAGGAGGTTTTAAAAAATGAACGCGAGGGGCGGCCGGGCCTGGCGGATAGCGTCATAAAAAATTTGCAAAAGAAAGCGAAGGCAGCCGGTTTCTGGGGGATTAATACGCCGGAAGAATATGGCGGCGCGAACCTCGGCCCCGTGATGACGGCGCTCCTCCAAATGGAACTCGGGCGCACCTTTGTCCCGTTCAGCTTCGGCGGTTCGGCGGATAATATTTTGTATGACTGTAATGAGGAACAAAAGCAAAAATATTTAATCCCGGTCATCAATGGAGAGCGGCGGTCATGCTTTGCCTTAACGGAACCGGGGGCGGGGTCTGATGCCGCGAATATTAAAATGACGGCCGTAAAAGACGGGGACCATTGGGTATTAAACGGCGAAAAAGTGTTCATTACAAACGGCAATGAAGCCGATTTTGCGATGGTATTTGCCGTCACGGACAAGGAAAAAGGGGCAAACGGCGGGGTAACCTGCTTCCTTGTTGATCGTGATATGGGGTGGCGGTCGGAATACATCCAGACGATGGGGGAGTGGGGGCCTGCTTCGCTCGTGTTCGAGGATGTCCGGGTGCCTGAAGTAAATATTCTCGGCGAACTGGGCAAGGGGTTCAGCCTTGGGATGAAGTGGATCGGCCAAGGGCGCTGGCTCATTCCGGCCAGAGCGGTCGGTGCCTCGGAACGGTTATTGCAAATGGCAATGGACTACGCAAAAACACGCGTTACTTTTGGCAAGCCCATTGCAGAACGGCAGGCGATCCAATGGATGATTGCCGATTCTAATGTTGAAATTGAAGCAACACGGTGGCTCGTTCTCCATGCGGCATGGCTTTCTGAAACGGGAAAGGACAACCGTCACTATGCCTCGATTGCAAAACTGTACGGCAGCAATATGGCCAACCGGGTTGTGGACCGGGTGCTGCAAATTCACGGCGGCATGGGATATACGAAAGAACTGCCGATTGAACGGTGGTACCGGGAAATGCGGCTGTGGCGGATTTTCGAAGGCACGGACGAAATCCAGCGCTACATCATCTCCCGGAACCTGCTACGTGGGCATGTGAAAGTGGGGGAATTAATGGATTAACGGCTCATGCCCGGGCGGATAGAAAAAGCGCGTCTCCCGTCACTTTAACATAAATGGGGTGAAAAAATGCCGTTATTACAGGATTTGCTGGAACAAAACATTGCACAGTTTGGCGAATACCCGCTGTTTTATTACAGCGGGAAGGCTTACAGCAATCTGGATGCGCAAAAATACGCCAACCGGATTGCCGGGAACCTGCAAAAAAACGGTATCCGGAAAGGAGACCGGGTGCTCGTTTGCATGCCCAACTGCCCGGAAGTGCTGTTTTCCTATCAGGGCATCGCAAGGACCGGCGCCATCATCGTACCGGTCATGTTTTTGCTGCATGCTGAAGAAATCGCCTATATTCTTCGGAATTCCGGTGCCAGGGCTGTTATCACAGACGCCGCTACAATGCCAAAACTCAGGCAGGCCATTTCCGGATTGCCGGAAAAACCGGTTGTTTTTTCGGCGGACGGTATAACATCCGACCCGTTGGAAAATGCCTTCACGCCGGTAACGGGAATCCGGGAAGACCATCCCGCTGTCATTTTATATACATCGGGCACAACCGGCAGTCCAAAAGGGGTCATCTTAACGCACAGGAATTTGTATTCGAATGCGGTGAATGCCGCAGCAAACACGAAAGAGGGGCGCGAAGTGACAATTGGTGTCCTGCCGCTTGCCCATGTGTACGGACTGACTGTTTCAAATGTATGCTATATCAAAGGGTATTCTGTCGTTGTTTTTGCAAAATTTGAGCCGGAACAGATTTTTGCAGCAATTGAAAAATACCGGGTCCGGTCTTTCTCAGTTGTCCCGGCAATAGTGTATGCGATGTACCATCACCCGAAGGCAGAAGCGTACGACCTGTCGAGCCTCGAATCACTTGGCTCCGGTTCAGCGCCGCTGCCGGAAGCATTACGGCGGGGATTTCTGGATAAATTCGGGGTGGAGGTGCTGGAAGGCTACGGGCTGTCGGAAGCCGCGCCGGTTGTCAGTTCTTATAAGGAGGGCATGCCGTATAAACCAGGGTCTGTCGGTGTGCCGATCCCTGGCGTTGAGATTAAAATTGTGGACCCGAATGATTTGGAAGTGCCGGCTGGCGAGGTCGGGGAGCTGGTCGTCCGCGGCGATAACATCACCCCTGGCTATTACCAAAATAGAGAAGAAACAGCGCGGGTTTTAAAGAACGGCTGGCTTTATACAGGGGATCTTGCGAAAGTGGATGAAGACGGCTATTTGTATATCGTCGACCGTAAAAAAGATTTAATCATTCGTGGCGGTTTTAATATTTATCCGCGTGATATCGAAGAACTGCTTGCCCGCCACCCCGCTGTGCTGGAGACAGCGGTGATCGGTGTGCCAGATGAGCGGATGGGGGAAGAAGTGCTCGCTTTTATCGTGAAGAAGCCGGGAGACGAAACATCAGCGCAGGATTTGGCCGCATATTGCCGCAAGCATCTCGCGAAAAACAAAGTGCCGAAAAAATTTGTCTTTCTAGATTACCTGCCGCGCAACGGGGTCGGGAAAATTTTAAAAACGCAGCTGAGGAAACAAGCTGCCGATTTGCAACCGTAATGGCGGTTGTTTTTTTGTGCAAGCGCTGTGTCCGGCACAGAAAAAGGCTTTTACAGGAAAAATAGCGGCGAAGCGGGCGCCGCTACTTGTTATTGGAGTTGTGTCGGGACAGAAGATGTGTGATAGAAAATATTTTCCCTTGTTAACTGAAAGTGCTGCAAAAATGCCTCAAAATAAGCTTCAAATGGTTCCCCATTACGCACAAGCCTGTCGAGGTGCTTGGCGATGCCGACAATTTCGGAAATCACAAGTTGCGGGTTCTGTTCTAGATTTTTCCGGAAATAAAAAATTTCTTCGTGGATCATTTCGTCCGGCGCCACACCCCGCTTTACAGCAGACCGCGTTTTTTCTTCGCGCTCATAAATTTTGTTGATATACCGCTTCAGCAATTCTTCATATGTTTTTCTGTCCACCACCCCTTTATGGTGTGAAGTGATGAAAATTTGCGCATCTGTTTCCAACGTGGTTTTCGCGGATGCGATAAAGGCGTCAATGTCAGAGTCGGCGTTGTTGTACCACGGTCCGAAAGAAGCCAGGTCAAAATCGCCGGCAAACAGGACACCGTGTTCCGGAAAATACGGGCAGCAGTATCCTTCCGTATGGCCGGGCGCATGGATCATCAACATTTTCGTCCCATAAACATTGAGCTCTTCCCCGTACGGATACCATTTTTCCGTAAGGTTCAGCACTGGCTGCCAGTGCGGGCGGTTCCAGTTTTCAGGCGGCTTTTCAAACAGCTGCTTCATCCACTTTTTGCGGCTCTCCGGGTCGGCCGGGCTCAGCATACCGCTCGCTTTTGCCAGCTCTTCAACATCATTCAGTTTTTTTACATCATATGGATTGATTTGAATTTCGGCGTCTTTAAACAGGTACGCGCCCCAAATATGGTCCAGATGGTAATGGGTCAAATAAACAGACCGAATGGCGTATTCCTTTTTTATGTCATTTAAAATTTGAAAGCCGCTGCCGCAGTCAACCAGCGCCGCCCCCTGCCCGCCCTCGACGAGAAGCGAGGTACTGAACGGGACGCGGCTGCCGTTTTCCCCCGCAATGACGGTAAGCGGCCCGAATTTCGTATATGCCATGGGTAAGGCCCCCCTTTAAAATGAATGGTCATTCATTTTTCTTTATTATAATGAATTTGAACCATTTTGTCTATTGCAAAAATACTTTTAACAATCTTCCCATATACGCTCTCATTGCCTTTTCCAAATCATAACCCCCATCATTCAAGCACCAGTCATACGTGACGCCCCGTGCTGCAATGAAGAGGTACTCCGTGATTTTTTCTGCAGGCATATCACGAACCATCTGATGATTAGCCAAAAACGTACAAGAAGAGCGTCGGGAAATACCCGGTATAGTGCCGAGAAAAACGTGAGATATACGTGAACAAAATCATCCTTGAGTTTGCGGGCATTCAATGGTACAGTAAAAACAGCACATTAAATTTTGACAACTTTCAATATTAAAGGGGAGTAGAAATGATCGAGTTTAAGAGCGTTTCTAAAGTTTATCCGAATGGGACACGAGGGTTAAACAATGTGAACCTGACGATACATAAGGGTGAGTTTGTCGTAATTGTCGGTCTTTCCGGCGCGGGAAAGTCTACATTACTGCGCTCAATTAACCGACTGCATGAAATCACGGAAGGTGAAATTCTGATTGATGGCAAGTCGATTACCGCTGCCAAGGGAAAGGAACTTCGTTATATCCGCCGTGATATCGGGATGATTTTCCAAAACTTTAACTTGGTGAAACGTTCTACGGTACTGCGCAATGTGTTATCCGGCCGTGTTGCCTACCATTCAACCCTCCGAACAATCTTGGGTCTGTTCCCGAAAGAAGATATGGATCTTGCCATGGATGCGTTGGAACGTGTAAATATAAAAGAAAAAGCGTATTCGCGTGCAGATGAATTATCTGGTGGGCAGCAGCAGCGCGTTTCGATTGCGCGGGCGCTCGCACAGGGGGCAAAAATCATTCTAGCAGATGAACCGGTAGCGTCGCTCGATCCACTCACCACAAAGCAGGTGATGAATGACCTCAAACGGATTAACCAGGAGCTGGGGATTACAACGGTCGTAAATCTTCACTTCGTTGATTTGGCGAAGGCCTACGCGACAAGAATTATTGGCATCCGTGCCGGGAACATCGTGTTTGACGGCTCAGTATCTGAAGCGACAGATGATGTTTTCGCTGATATTTACGGCCGTAATCTGAAGGATGATGAGCTATTAGGGGGGGCGTTGTAATGGATGTAATCAGGCGGAAAAGAGTGGCAAGGATAAAGACAAGTCTGACCATCCTTTTCCTGATACTTATCATTTGGGGGAGCGCGCATACTACACAAGTCTCTTTGGCAGCATTGTGGGCAGGCCGCAGAAACATGGGATCGTTACTGAATGAAATGTTCCCCCCTGACTGGCATTACTTCAGTTCCGTCACCAAGCCGATGCTTGCTACGATCCGCATGGCGATTTTGGGGACAACCTTTGGCGGCATAGCAGCGATTCCTGTTGCCCTGCTTGCATCAAGCAATGTTGTGAAAATACCGGTCATCTACCAAATTGCCCGCGTCATGATGAACTTGATCCGGACGCTGCCTGAGCTGTTGCTTGCCGCATTGTTCGTTCCGGTTTTCGGGATCGGTGAAATACCAGGTATATTTGCGTTGGCGGTTTTTTCATTCGGGGTCATCGCCAAGCTTTTCTATGAATCGATTGAAGCGATTGACAGTGGGCCACTTGAATCCATGACAGCGGTGGGCGCCAATAAAATCCAGTGGATCTTTTTCGGAGTAGTGCCGCAAGTGACGGCAAGCTATATGTCGTATTTCCTTTATAGTTTTGAAATTAATGTTCGTGCGGCAGCTGTTCTGGGGTATGTCGGCGCTGGCGGAATCGGGCTGTATTTAAATAATGCCCTCGGTTTTTTCCAATATAACCAAGTGCTCACGATCATTTTATACACGTTTGTTGTCGTTCTGATCATTGATGGCTTAAGTAACCGGATAAGGGAGAAATTAATATGAGGGGTCAATCGGATTTGGTAAAAAAACCGCTGCTGAAGAGGATCAAAACATGGGCGATTGTGCTGATTGTCGTTCTGATCTATGCATGGGCATTCGGCAGTGCACCCCATCTTGAATTAAAAGATACGGCGGCACAGGCATTAAAAGCGATCATTCATGGGTTCATCCACCCCGATTTCGGCTATATTTATGATCCGGACGGGGAAGATTTGTTGCATGCTCTCCTTGAAACATTAGCAATCGCGGTTTTAGGGACATTTATCTCGGCGGTTCTATGCGTGCCGTTTGCGTTTTGGGCAGCGCGGAATATGAGCAAGTATTATGTCGTTTCCACGCTTGGAAAAGTGGTTTTAAGCAGTATTCGCGTATTTCCGGAGCTGATTATGGCACTTTTGTTTATTAAATCGGTCGGGCTTGGCGCTTTTGCCGGGATACTGGCACTTGGTTTCCATTCGATCGGGATGCTTGGAAAACTGTTCGGAGAGTCGATTGAAAATATGAATTTTTCTGCCAGAGAGGCGCTGATCGCATCGGGTGCAAACCGGATCCAGGTGCTGTGGTTTGCAATTCTGCCGGAAGTCATGCCAGCTTTTATGTCATACACGCTGTACCGGTTTGAAATTAGCGTACGGTCGGCGGCAATTTTGGGAATTGTCGGCGCCGGCGGAATCGGTGCACCGCTGATTTTTGCTTTAAACGGCCACTCATGGGACCGGGTTGGAATTATTCTTTGGGGTATTATTATAATGGTTACGATAATCGACTATATTTCCGGATCGATCCGCAAGCGTTTGATATAACAAGCGGTTTTTTCGATAAACATGGACTGTTCAATTAGGATAATAGATAAAAGAAAAGGCTGCCTGCAGTGCTTTATTAACGCCCTGCAGGCAGCCTTTTCATGCGTTTTCGTGCTTATTTTCCGATTTTCTGGACTTTTTCGCTGTATTCTCGAACAGTATCGAAGTTCGCATCGGATGATTTTTTATAGCCGACATGTGTGTAAATATCTTTGATGATTTTTTGACCTTTTGGATCATTTCCAATTTTGATAAAAGCGTCAGTGACCTTGTCTTTCCACTTTTTAGACATATCCGGCCGTACACTAATCGTGTCATTTGGAATTTTCTCCGTCAAGAATAAGTAATGCGTTGTTTTATAAATATTCGGGTACTCTTTTTCAACAATATTACGGGCATCGACAAAGACGGCAGCAGCATCAACGTCACCCGACATCAGCGCCTGCACGGCTTTGTCATGGCCCTGCAGTTGGACGCCGGTTACATCTTTTTGCGCATCGACACCGGCTTTTTTCATTTCAACGGCCGGCCATACATACCCCGCAGAAGATGTTGGTGACTGCCAGCCAATCTTTTTACCTTTTAAATCTTTGATGCTTTTAATGTTAGAATCATTTTTAACAAGCATGCCGGAATAATAGTAATCCACTTTTTCCGAAGTGGGTTTTCCGGTTTTCGGATCCACCCCGTAGCGGAGCGCCTGTAATAAGACATCTGCATAGTGTTTTTTATGGGCAAGCACATAATCCGTTGGCGGCAGGAATCCGATATCCAGCTGCTTCGAACCCAATGCTTCCACAATACTGTTGTAATCCGTTGTCACTGTTACGGTGACCGGAATGCCGAGTTCTTTTGACAATAGTTTCCCCAGCGGTTTAGCTTTCGCTTCTAATGTTTCGGCATTCTGGGAAGGCACAAAGCCGATTTTCAGTTCTTTAGGTGTATAGGAACTGCTGCCGGAGTGGCTGCTATTCCCTGATTTTTCCCCGCTACTCCCGCAACCGGCAGCCAAGGAGGAAGTCAGTCCTAAAACGACAAACAGTGCAAGAAACTTTTTCAGCATACATTTACCCCCAATTTTATCATGATGGATTCACCTTCACTTCCAGTTTCTATTATATACTACATGGAAAACAAAATAAACGAAATTTTAATTGTTTATAAATGTTTTAACAACGTAGAAAAAATGGGGATTTTTGAACAGACATGGAAAATGTAAAAGAAAAAAGCTACAATGTGGATAATGAGATGTCGAAAAGAAAGGAAATAGGGATGAAAACATTTGAGCTGGTGATACTTGAAACAAGCGATATTCATGGAAATATTCTGCCGATCAATTATGGAACAAATGAGGAAGCGGCTGTTGGGTTGGCAAAAATCTCCACTTTGGTCAAAACAGAACGCGCACGGCAAAAGCACGTGCTGCTTCTTGATAATGGAGACCTTATTCAAGGGACGCCGCTAACCTACTATTATGCAAGGATTGATTCAGAAGGGCCTAACCCGATGGTGCTTGCTGCCAATGCATTGCAGTACGATGCAGCCGTGCCGGGAAATCATGAGTTTAATTATGGGCAAGCGCTGCTCCTGGGGGCGGTGAAGGAATCCCATTTCCCGTGGCTGTCCGCCAATATTTTAAACGAGCAGACGAAAATGCCTTATTTTGGGCGCCCCTATATCATAAAAAAATTCGCGGAAGGATTGAAAGTGGCCGTACTGGGATTGACTACTCCTTATATCCCAAACTGGGAGCAGCCGCAGCATATCAGCGGGATGTTGTTTGCCGACCCTGTTGAAACGGCAAAACAGTGGGTGAAATTTTTGCGCGAAAAAGAACAGGCAGATATCGTCATCCTCTCTTACCACGGCGGATTTGAACGGGACTTGGACAGCGGCGAACCGACAGAAGACTTGACAGGTGAAAATCAGGGTTACCAGCTGTGCCAGAAAGTATCCGGAATCGATGTGCTTTTGACCGGTCATCAGCACCGGATGATCGCTGGAAAAGCAATCAACGGGGTGACGGTGGTACAGCCAGGCAATAACGGCAGGGCGGTAGGAAAAGTTGTATTGCAATTGGAAAAACAACAGGGACACTGGCGCTGTGTTCAGAAGACATCAGAACTTTTGTTTGTTGAAACAGTAAAAGCCGACCCTGCGATTATTTCTCTTGCCAAACCATATGAAGAGGCGACACAGGCCTGGCTTGACCAGCCAATCGGTAAAATTGAAGGGGATATGCTCGTGCATAACCCGATGGAAGTCCGCTTGAAAGATCATCCCCTGATTGAATTTATGAATCGCGTGCAAATGGAAGCGACCGGGGCAGACATATCATGCACAGCACTATTTGATAACCAGTCGCCAGGCTTTCCTGAAAACGTGACGATGCGGGATGTTGTTTCCAACTACATTTATCCGAATACCTTTAAGGTTATCCGAATTACCGGAGCAGATATAAAAGCGGCACTTGAGCGTTCGGCTAGCTATTTTAAGACTAGTAACGGTGGGACAATCGAAGTCAACCCCGCTTTTTCGAACCCAAAACCACAGCATTATAATTATGATATGTGGGAGGGCATCGACTATGTGATCGATCTGTCAAAACCAGTCGGCAAACGGATTGTCAAACTCGAATACAAAGGAAAGCCCGTTGATCCGGCCGCCGAATATGATGTCGTGATGAATAACTACCGGGCCGGCGGTGGCGGTGATTATCTGATGTTCAAGGGTAAGCCTGTTGTAAAAGATGTGCAAATTGACGCGGCCGAACTGATCGCCAACTACATTTTAGAACGGAAAGTGATTCGGGCAACGGTGGATCACAATTGGAAAGTGATTTTTTAAAGAAAGTATATGTCACATGGCCAAAATGGTAAAGTCCAATGCGATGCGGCTGCTTGATGACCATAAATACCCATACGGCTGTCACTTTCAATTCCACTAATGGACTGTGTCGTGACTTTACTCAGAAACGTGGTAGCCAAAAGCCCACAAAAAGAGTATCAGGAAATACCCGGCATAGTCCGACGTGATATAAAATAGAAGGCTGAAACTTTTTACACTTTTTGCGATTTTGATTATAATAGGCTTTGTACATATCGGGACGAGGAGGAAATGCCAGTGGCAAAGTTAGATGAGACATTGTCCATGTTGAAAGATTTAACCGATGCAAAAGGGATTGCCGGCAATGAAGCAGAAGTGCGTGCCGTTGTCAAAAAATACATAGAGCCGTATGCCGATGAACTTGACACAGACGGCCTCGGCAGCTTAATTGCAAAGAAAACGGGGCAGGCGGACGGCCCGAAAATTATGATCGCCGGCCATATGGATGAAGTTGGTTTCATGGTGACACAAATTGATGAGTCGGGCTTTCTGCGCTTCCAAACGATCGGCGGCTGGTGGTCACAGGTGATGCTTGCCCAACGCGTTACGGTTGTAACAGATAAAGGTGATGTGACAGGTGTGATCGGATCGAAGCCACCACATATTTTATCACCGGATGCACGCAAAAAATCGTACGAAATCAAGGATATGTTCATTGATATTGGTGCCACAAGCCGGGAAGAAGCGCTTGAATGGGGCGTAAAACCGGGCGACATGGTGGTGCCTTACTTTGAATTTACGGTTATGAAAAATGAAAAAATGCTGCTTGCCAAAGCCTGGGATAACCGGATCGGCTGTGCAGTTGTCATTGATGTGCTAAAAAATCTGCATAAAGAAAACCATCCGAACATCGTTTACGGTGTAACAAATGTCCAGGAAGAAGTGGGCTTGCGCGGCGCGAAGACGGCAGCCAGCAAAGTGAAACCGGATATTGCCTTTGCACTTGATGTCGGGATTGCCGGGGACACCCCAGGAATCTCCGAGAAAGAAGCACTCAGCAAAATGGGCAAAGGTCCGCAAATCGTGATTTACGACGCTTCAATGGTGGCGCATAAAGGCTTGCGCGATACGGTTGTGAAAGTTGCTGAAGAGTTAAATATCCCGTACCAGTTTGAATCGATTCCGGGCGGCGGAACAGACGCCGGCTCCATTCACTTAACGGGCAGCGGCATTCCATCTCTTGCCATCACGATTGCAACACGCTATATCCACTCGCACGCCGGCATCTTGCACCGTGATGATTACGAAAATACTGTTAAACTAATAACAGAAGTGATCAAACGTCTCGACCGCAAAACAGTAAACCATATTATTTTTGACTAAAATCATAAAAATTCCGGGCACTTTTTGATGTCCGGATTTTTTTATGAATAAAGTTTTCCGATAGTCCACCAAAAAGCTCTTTATGCAAAAATTTGCCACCAAGTATTCTCTTCTTTTGTCCGCCTTTCCTCTTATTGGTATCTCATGGGGATGATGATTGCCGCCACCATCTGAATATCCTGGTTTTAGTTAGTGGAGAAAGGGAAATAAGTAACCAAGTTAGCTCAAAAGACCTAATTTTTGAAAAAATATTAAAACGAGAAGCTGGTTGATAGAAAATAGTGGTAAAATAAACCGTTTGTACACTCGAACAAGGGGAGGCAGTGAGCGAAGGATGGATAAAAGCGATCTGATCCGCAAAAGGGAAAACATGCAGGCTCAGGCAGCAGCAGCGAGGCAGGATGCTGCACTGCTTGAAGAAAAAATCGAGCGGCTGTATCGGGCAAAGGGGCGAATGGAGGGAGTCATTGAAGGCGCATGGCAGCACGAAAGGAAGGTGGCGCATATTGATTTTCATCCACCCTCTTGGAAAGGCACAACGAAAAATAAGTATTTGAATCACTTGCATAAAATAGAGTCGTCTGTACGCCAATATGTGCATCATCTCCGAAATACGGAGGACAGGCTGGAAGAAGAAATCCGGCGCCTTGCGAACCAGCTGAATGAGGCACAAAGCAATTTATCATATTTGCAGTCGTATATTTCTAACTTGAGCCAGGAAATTGTGGAAGGGGATTAAGTGATGGGAGAAATTGCGATCAATCAAACCGTCTTCCGTGCAGTGCTCAGCCAAGCGGACAGTACCAGGTCTACGCTTGAGGGCATTAAGCCGGTAAAAATAACACTGCAGCAGCCGCCGGATTTAAAAAGCATGAGAGAACAGCTTGAAATAGTGGGGAAACTGCAGAACACGTTGAAACTGTACAGCGCACTTCTCGATGCGGACTTGCGGAAACTGGAACAATTAGGGAATGAGATGGTACAGCAGGATGATCACATCGGCCAGTCTTTTCACAGGCTTGAGAATTAAAGAGGGGAAAGGGTTGAATGTTGCACCATGAAAGTTGAATTTGAAGAACTGCTGCATCTGCAAAAAGAAATCGACCGGAGCACAAAAGAAATGGCGGCAAGGCTGGAAGTTGTAAGGCAAAAAACAAACGCGATCAGTAGGCTGCAATCTTTTAAAGGGAAAGCGGCAGATTCAGCAAAACATTATTTTCACACTACCCACGGTGAAATGATTGAAGCACTGGTGACAGCTGCCCGGCAAGTTCAGCACCGGTACAACCAAATCATTTCCGAATTTGAGGGTACAGTGGATGATTCGCCAGGCGCGGTACTGCACGCTGATTATATGCATGACCTTAATCAAAAAACGCGCATATTGAAAAACCAAATGATGGACATCTACCATGAAGGATTACAAGTTTTGCACAGCATTTCCGATATTGTATCCATTCCGGCACCGGACTTGGGCCATTTCATAGAAAGCGCTGAAGCATCACAAAAATTTGCGAATGAAGTGAATGAAAAACTCCACGCCTTTGACCGCAAAGCCCTGCAAATCGTCGAAGAAAGCCGCCGCGACGTGGACAGGGTGATGAAGAAAGTGATGGAAGCAGGAGAAAGGAGTTTGGTTGGGGGCGGACAAGCTGACTGTTTGAATGATAATGATTCGTCACTACATGAACAACAAGTGTTTGTCGATAAATTAGCAATATTTATTTTAATGAGCAATGGCTTTAAAGCAATGCAACGTACTTATAAATACATTAATAAGTCTAACACCCTGTTGATTGCTGCTATCCAGTTCTATATTTATTAGAAACTGGATAAGGGGAGGCGCAAAGCATTTAAAAGTGAGCTTTTCCATAATTTTACAAAGGAAGAGTATCGAACATTTAATAATTATATGAATAATACAATCTATAAAATAAATGGAAAAGCTCTTTTAAATCATCTGGCTAAATACAAAGGGAAGGCACTTTCAAAAGAAAATTTTAATCATTTACTTGAGTCTATTGAAACGTTTGGCAGAGAACGTGGGAAACTTGCAATGAAGAAAGAATTTGAAAACCTTTATGGAATAGATAAATTTAGAGAGATGAAGAAACTATCTCCAATTAAAAAAGCTGTGAAAATATCAACAACATTTGTAGACGAATTTGCTGGAAAAAAATATAAAGCAATTAAAAAAACTGTCAGATCTCTCCCAGAGTGGAAAAAACCAAAAGTTGCATACAAAAATTTGACAGAAGAAATAAAAGAAAGTTTTAAAGGCCTGAATACATTGGGAAAAGGGGCAAAAGTAGCCGGAAAAGCACTAGGCCCGCTAGGTTACGGACTTATAGCTGCGGATAATTACAAAAAGTATAAGGGTGACACGCAAAAAGTTGTAGTTGGAACTGTTGTAGACGGTGCTTTTGGCACGGCAGCTACTGCGGCAGGTACAGCAATTGGTTCCGCATTCTTTCCTCCGATTGGCACGGTAGTTGGATTTGGAGTTGGGACAATGGTTAGTTACGGGATAAATTATAAGTGGGGAAATTCATCCAAGAGTATATCTGATCAAAGTAAAAAGGGAATAAACAAGGGAATAGATTCGATTGAAAAAGTCAGCAAAAGTATAGGAGACAGTGTAGCGAGATGGTTTAAATAAAAATTAAGAGTTAATAATGAAGAAAAAATAGGATGATATGAAGGAGAGAGAAAAAATCTTAACGAAAGAAAACTTTGAAGAAATCAAGTTAGAAGTTCAAGAAGGCCGATTAACAATGGATCGAATGAAATTTTTCTTAATCGCTGCTTTTCTCTACTCAATCGTTTTTGTTGGAATAGGATATGCAGTAGCCCATGCGAATACAGTAGGATGGGACAATTTATCAGCAGGCTGGCATTTTATTTATAATGAGGATGAGGCATTTATGAGTATTATATTTCGTTCTTTATTTGGTTACTTATTATTGGGCTAGTAGTTCACGTGGCTGTTATGCTTGTATAGATAAACAAACTAAAAAATTACGGATCAGAATGTCGGGAGAAAATATATGAAATACGGTATTGCTGGCATTGGTTATTTTTTTCTCATTGTTGTAAAACAGTTTGGAACGTTTTACGAAAAAAGGACCGTTATGATGAATAAGTTAAAATCTTAGAATAAATGACACTTAAAAATTATTAAGGGGTTAAGTTAATGGAGAATTCCAAATATGAAAAGAAAGAGATTATAAGCGGTAGAATGAATTTTAATGTTATGAAAGATCGCTTGCAGCTCGATAAAAAGGATTTACTGACACTTTTCATTTTCATGGACCACATGATAAAACTCGAAAGTCATTACCAAAAGGAATTTAACCAGGAAATCAAAAATTGGGAGGGCGGCACGATGATAACGTATGAAGATGAACTAAAACAAGAAGGAAGAGAAGAAGGGAGAAAAGAAGGAAGAGAAGAAGGGAGAAAAGAAGGACTACAAGAAGGTAAACGAGAAGGAAGACAAGAAGGAAAAATAGAAATCACCCGAAACCTCATTAAACTTGGGGCATCCCTTGATTTTATCAAAAAGGCAACAGGCTTTTCTGAAAAAAAGGTCCTTGAAATAAAAGAGAAGCTGGAAAAGGAATAAGGTCTGATGGCTTTGAAATAGGAGGGCGGCATGATGATAACGTATGAAGATGAACTAAAACAAGAAGCAAGAGAAGAAGGGAGAAAAGAAGGACTACAAGAAGGTAAACGAGAAGGAAGACAAGAAGGGAAAATCGAGATCACCCGAAATCTCATTAAACTTGGGATGCCACTAGATTTTATCAAAAAGGAAACAGGCTTTTCTGAAAAAAAGATCCTTGAAATAAAGGAGAAGCTGGAAAAGGAATAAGGGCTGATGGCTTTGAAATGGGAGGGCGGCATGATAATAACGTATGCGGATGGACTAAGAAAAGAAGGGAAACGAACATGAACCGACTGTGCGTAAAGATGTAAATTCCAAATTCAACTTATATAGTCTTCGCATATGCGATGCGATAAATGCCTCAAATGTCTGAGTTGGCGTTGTTGTACCACAGGTTAAAAGAGGCCAGGTCAAAATCGCAGGCAAAAGGATACGTGCTTCGGAAATATATGGGCAGCAGTGTCCTTCCGTATGGCCGGGCGGATGGATCATCGACATTTCATTCCATTTACATCAAACTTTTCCCCGTACGGATATCATTTTTCCGTATGGTTCAGCAACGGCTGCCGGTTTTCAGGCGTTTTTCAAACAGCTGTTTTGTCCACTTTTTGCGGTTCTCCGCGTCGGCCGGGCTCAGCATGCCGCTCGCTTTTGTCAGTTTTTCTATCTCATTCAGTTTTTTACATCTTAAATTTTGGCACTTTTAAAAAGATACGCCTCCAAAATATGGTCCAGATGGTAATGGGTAAGATAAACAGACTGGACGGCGTATTCCTTTTTTTATTTCGTCGAAAATTTCAAAGCCGCTGCCGCAGTCAATCAGCCCGCCCTCTGCCCGCCATCCACGAAAAGCAGGTACTGAACGGGACGCGGCTGTCATTTTCCCCGGAAAATAGTAGTGGCACCACGAATTTAACGTAGACACGGGTAATTCCTCCTTTAAAATGAATGATTGTTCATCCCCTTTATTATATTTAAATCCGCTTGTTCTATCTATTCAACAAAACAGATAAAATCATTGGCCTGATTTGTGATATAATTTGATCTTAAAAGAGAGAGAAATAACAATTATTGAGAGGTGAAGCCATTGGCTGAAACCATTTTTACAATACTGGTTATGCTGTCACTGGGCGCCCCAATTGCAGCTTATGTTGTTCTTCTGCTGCTTGGTTTTTTGGATAAGGAGCTGGATTATTTGCAGCTGGAGAATAAAAAAATGGAAATGGAAAAAGAACTGCACAGAGTGGAATATTTACAGCTTAGTCAGCAAATCCAGCCCCACTTTTTATTTAACTCTTTGAATGCAATGCTCTCGCTGAACAGGCTTGGAAGGACAAAAGATTTAACGCATGCACTTGAGGAATTTTCAAAGTTTTTGCGTTACAAATATACGGAAAAAGATGCGCTTGTCGCTTTCGAAGAAGAACTGGCTTATACAAGTCACTATATTTCCATTCAACAAATCCGGTTCGGTAACCGCCTGAAAGTAAAGATAGATATTCAGGAAGATGCGAGGCGAACGTATATGCCTCCTTATATGCTGCAAACCCTGGTGGAAAATGCTTTCAAACACGGGTTGGAGAAACAGCCCGGCGAGAAGTATTTGCAAATTGGATTGGAAAGAGAAGGAAATTGGGTGATACTGTTTGTGGCAGATAACGGGCCAGGGTCAGAAAATGCCAGTTTCGGCGTTTTAGGGGTAGGGCTTATCAATGTTAAGAGGCGATTAGAATTAATCTATGATTTACATTCAGAATTATCTATCAACAGAGAGGCTGGGAGTACGATTTTAACAGTCAAATGGCCGTATACACCGGAGGGAAAAGTATGAATATATTAATTGTTGATGATGAAATACTTGAATTGGAGCAACTCGTGTTTTTAATCCGGCAACGTTATCCAGAGTGGGAGCTGTTTGAAGCCGAAGATGCAGTGCAGGCAAAAAAGATGCTGGAAAATCATCCGATTGATTTATCCTTCTTGGATATCCGTTTGCCAGGGGAAAGTGGATTGGAATTATGTGCATATATAAGGGAGAATTATAAATCGGAATGTGTGATGATAACAGCTCATGCAGATTTCCAATATGCACAGCATGCCATTAAACTGCATGTTTTTGATTATCTTGTTAAACCGATTATCACAGAAGAACTGTACCGGATGCTTGAAAACTATGTGAATAAATATGGTTATATTGAAGGATTGTCCTCTGACATACAGGAAGTAATTCGAATTATCCGGGAAGACTTTCATTCAAAAATCAATTTGGCTGATCTTGCAAGCCAGGTGCATGTTTCCCCAAATTATTTAAGCCGGAAATTTTCCAAAGAACTTGGGATGAGTTTTCAGGAGTATTTGATTAAATACCGGATTGAGATGGCGAAAGTTTTTCTTAAAGCACACCCCGAATGGTCCATTCAAAAAATAGCGGAAGAAACAGGTTTTGCTTCGATTTATCATTTTAGCCAATCCTTTAAAAAACACGTGCTGGAAACACCAACACAATACAGGGAGAAATTGCATCATGATTGATTGGTACATCATTTTGTTTACATTTGCTGCGGTTATCGTTTTTAACCTTGAGGAAATTAACCGCCAGGGCTTTCTTCAATCAATATTTCCGGCCGTGGGTTTTGGCATGAAAAAAGGCACCGTTTTGTTGTGGATATCCTTATTTACGCAAACGTTGCTGGCTGTTCCGATCTTTAGCATCTTCCACTTTGGTTTCATTAATAGTTTCTTTGCTTTTACAATCATTTTATATTTGGCTTATCTATGTGTGCAGCATTTGACTAAACGTATTCAATTAAACAGCCGGAGTGTGCCGACATTATTGGACGCCTATAAAAACAGATTAACACCTAAAGGCTTTAAATTTGCATTCTTTATACTACTGGTTGCAAACCTTGAAGGGCTCATATTGCAGCTATCTATTGGTGGGCATATTTTTTTCGAGTATTTTCACATGCCTTCTTACATGCTTACCGGGTTTGCAGCACTATTTTGTTTTATTGTTGCCGGATTGGGCGGCATGCATGTTATTTACAGAACTGGCTATTCATTTTTGATCTTGTGCGGGTTCATTCTTTTTTTTATCCCATCGTTTTTCTATCTAAGGGAAGGGATTCACCATGTTTATCAAGACTACGGTACAATGCTTTTTCCGCATTCACCAAATATCTTTCTTTTTGCAGTAGCTTTTCTTATGGCCTTAATTGGATTGTTAATCTCCCATTTGTTTTTATGGCAAGTCATTTGTTCGACCAAGCAAAATTACAAGCAAAACTCAGTGCGGCTGGCTTTTTTCTGCTTTTCTAGTGTGCCGCTTTCGGCCATGATCTTTACCGTATATTTATTAAGCCGGTTTCATATCACGACATTAACAGAGCTGGGCCAAGCCATTTTTTCCGCTCCGTTTTCCCCTTTCATTCGGACAATGATTACGATTGTCTGGTTGTTCAGTATGTTAAATGAAACCATGATTTCGATCTTTTCTCTAGCTATTATATTTGTATATATTTTTGGGGAAAAATGGATCATTCAAAATCGCAAAAAATATTTTTTTGTTTTTCTCCTTTTTGTCCTGTTGGTTTTGCTCTGTTCAACCATATTGGTAAATCACATGGTCTATTTATGGAAATTTTACTTTTTGTTTTATGTAGCTGTATCGTTTCCATTTTATGCTTTGCTTGTCGGGGAAAAAAGGAGGACGGTCCGGGTTCCGGTATCCGGTTGTATTACCGGGATGCTTGGTTATGGAATTGCTGTCTGTACCGGTAAGTTTACTGCCGGGCTTGCAGTGACTGTAGCAGGCACCCTTATAACAGGCTTGGCAGTGTTTCTGACAGTAAAGAGTAAAGATTTAATAAAATAATGTAAAGATTTTATAAAAAATAATCTTCGAAATATTTTAAGATGTAACACAAGGAGGCTGAGAATATGGAACATCTACTTACAAAAGAGACGTATGTCTATTCAATGAGCGCAAAAAACAAACCTGCTCTGTGTGTTGAATCAGGAGAGAAGATTGTGGTGGAAACGTACGATTGCTTTTTGAATCAAATTGAAAGCGAAAAAACAGCTTATCATGCTATTGATTGGAATCAGATTAATCCGGCAACCGGTCCGGTCTATGTGGAAGGTGCAGCACCTGGAGATATTTTAAAGGTAGAAATTAAGAAAATTGAACTGGGTCAAGAAGGCACGATGGTAACGGGACCGGAACTTGGCGTTTTAGGGAATGAAATTACAGACTTTTCGATTAAAAAAATTCAAATTGAAAATGACATGGTAGCTTTTAATGAAAATATTCATTTCCCATTGAGGCCAATGATTGGTGTGATTGGGGTTGCCCCCCATGAAGGAGAAGTAAATTGTGGTACACCGGGAGAACATGGCGGCAATATGGATACCACTTTAATTACGGAGGGTGCAACGTTGTACTTCCCGGTATTCCATGAAGGTGCGTTGTTTTCTTTAGGGGATGTCCACGCTTCAATGGGAGATGGAGAAGTGTGCGTATCCGGCGTTGAGATTCCAGCGAGGGTAACCGTCGTTCTGACTGTCATAAAAGGGCAAACCATTCATACCCCTGTTGTTGAAAATCAAGACGGCTTTGCTTTTATCGTGTCAAAGCCGACGCTGGATGAAGCAGCAGAGGGGGCGGTAAAAGAAATGGTTCATTATTTGGCCAAGCGATCCGGCTTACCGGTTAGTGATGTTACGATGTTATTAAGCGCAGCCGGGGACGTACAGGTCAGCCAGATTGTTGACCCGCTGAGAACAGCGAGAATGTTCGTGCCAAAATTGATCGTTCATCAACTAGGAATAAAAGAAATCTTTTAGGAGGCGGGCAAATGGCAGAACAAGCAGTTGCAAGCTTGGAACAGCAGCCTGTTTATAAGCAGGAGCTGAAACGGTCTTTATCTTTCTGGGATTTACTCATATACGGTATGGTATTTATGGTGCCGATTGCGCCATTTGGCATTTACGGTTCGGTTGCTCAAGGTTCAAACGGTATGGTGGCGCTGACTTACTTAATTGGAATGGTGGGAATGATTTTTACCGCATTCAGTTATGCACGGATGTCAGAAGCTTTCCCCATCGCCGGGTCTGTTTACTCTTATGCACAAAGAGGCATCAATGATTCAGTGGGCTTTATTGCAGGCTGGCTGATTTTACTGGACTATATTTTTGTGCCGGCATTGCTGTACCTCGTCAGTGCTTCTGCCTTGCATGATATTGTTCCACAAATTCCGATTGTAGTTTGGGCTGTACTGTTTATTGCAATTAATACGGTAATTAGGGCTTGCTGAACGAATCCGGTTCTGAATTTGTACCCAATTTGTCTGCAAACTCCATCGCAAAATATATGCGAAAATGCGTGAGTTTGTCTTCTCCATACGTTGAATCGGCTTTCGCGTGCAGGCATTTCCCTGGATTTGTTGTAAAACCTTTGCATTTAAATGGTTGCCAAAGCTGTCAGCATCCTTTCCAAATCTAGGAATTTCGCTTATTCAGCAAGCCCTAATTAATGTTCGGGGGATAGAGTTCACAGCAAAAGCCAATAAAATTATTGTAATACTTGAATTAATTGTGCTGGCAATTTTTCTAGCGGTAGGCGTTACGGCAATTATTAAGGGCATTAACGGTGCGGACTTTACAATGAAGCCACTGTATGACCATAGCCATTTCAGCATGAATGTGGTAATGGGAGCGGTGTCCATTGCCGTATTAAGTTTTCTAGGATTTGACGGGATTTCCACGTTGGCAGAAGAAACAAAGGATGGAAGCAAATCGATTGGAAAAGCTTGTGTTTATTCATTGTTAGCCGTTGGTGCACTTTTTATCATCCAAACATGGGTGGCTGCTTTAATATGGCCAGATTATCATGCGTTTAAAAACCCCGATACAGCATTTTATCAAATCGCTGAGATTGCAGGCGGAACATGGCTCAAAGTATTGACGATTGTCGCAACCGCTTTTTCATGGGGGATTGCCAATGCGCTTGTTGCACAGGCGGCCATTTCGCGCATTTTATACAGTATGGCCCGTGACCGAAAACTGCCTGGTTTTCTTGCAAAGGTTCACCCGAAATTCCAGACGCCGTATCTTAGTACACTTTTGATTGCGGTCGTTTCTGTCATTGTCACGGCATTCTTTTCATCACAAATTGGAAAGCTATCTTCCGTTGTAAACTTTGGTGCACTTTCATCATTCCTGTTTCTGCATTTATCAGTCATGAATTACTTTCTGAGGAAGAAAAAAAGCAAAAACTATGTGGCACATTTGCTAATGCCGTTGATTGGGTTTGCGGTTATCGGCTATGTATGGATTAACCTTGATCCGCTCTCCAAGAAACTTGGCTTTATTTGGCTGGCAATCGGCATTGTCTATCTTATTGTACTGAAACTGTTTAAAAAAGACACTGCTTTAAATTTAGAATAACCATCTGTAAAAGAGCAGCTGCATGATGACAGCTGCTCTTTGTATGATTTTTCCATTTTTCACGCTTCCGTATACTCCGTTTCGTGGCAGTTCGGGCATGGAGGGAGCCTGTCCTTATCTTCATCCAGCGTAATCTGTTCCCCGCAGTTTTTGCATTTATACTCGCCTTTTCCCGGTGTTTCACCTGTATGTGGCATCGGCCATGCTCCTTTCGTTTCGTGTTGTCATTTGAATACCCGTGCGAAAAAGTTTTTAAACATCGGCTGCCATACGCGTGCAAAACCGCCCGTTCGCTACAGAGCTTCATCAAAATGTCCCGCCACGGGTTTTCCACCGAGTCATGCTCCCACTGGCTGCCGGAATCCTGCAATCGAACATAAAATCTGGCTATCTAACATTGGGGAAGCACCTTCAATTACCTGCCCGGAATCCTGTGATCGAACACAAAACACCCCGCCGCGAAATGTCCGCAGCGGGGTTTCTGATTAAGGCACCATCCAGGAAAGGATGTTGGATTGCAGGAAGGTGAGCAGACAAATGATGAAAAGCAAAAACATACTGTGCTTGACTGTGAATCTCAGCAGTTGTGCTTCCCTGCCAATCAGCCCGGTTGCAGCGCAGGCAACGGCAATCGACTGCGGAGAAATCATTTTTCCCGTGACACCCCCGGATGAATTGGCCGCAATGGCAAGCAGCGGGTTCATGCCGACAGACTGAGCTGAAACTTGCTGAAGCGTGCCAAACAAAACATTGGACGAGGTGTCCGATCCGGTAATGAAAACGCCGAGCCAGCCAAGTACCGGCGAGAAAAACGGGAACAAAGCGGCTGTTTTGGCGAGCGCCAATGCCAATGTAGTAATCATGCCGGAAGCATTCATGACATACGCAAAGCCGACAATGAACAAAATGGTAAGAATCGGAAACTTCAATTCTTTTAACGTTTCAAAGAATGCGGCAAACCAGGCTTTCCATGTAATTTTTAAAAGAAACTTCGTGACAATGGCTGCGATAAAAATCGCTGTGCCTGCAGTGCCAAGCAGATCCAGCTTATACATGGCCGCAATCGGGGTGTGCGAGCCATTGATAATATGATTGTTTAAAAATGGCACATTCCCGCTGAACGAAGCCGCTCCGCCGATCGGGTTTAGAGCCTTTAAAACCGGGTTCGCTCCGGCATACTGCCCGGTGAGCGCAAGTTTGATCTGCGGGATGCCCCAGATGGTGATCAAAACCGTCAGGACAATAAATGGCGACCATGCTTTCGCAATTTGCCCGCCTGTATTGGAAACAGGCGGCGTTTCGAGCGCGGCGGCAGCCTCTTCATGCTCAAAATAGAATATGTTTTTCGGCTTCCAAAATTTTAGGAAGACGGCAAGGACAACCAAAGATACGAGTGCTGATAAAACGTCCGGCAGTTCCGGCCCCAGAAAATTGGAAGCAAAGAACTGCGTCAAGGCAAAGGACAAGCCTGATACAATAAGCGCCGGCAGCACTTCCATTGCTTTTTTAAAGCCCGCCATGACAATGATGAGATAAAGCGGAATGAACATGGAAATAAGCGGCAATTGTCGCCCGATCATTTTTGAAATTTCCAGTGCAGAAACACCGGTCGGCCCTGCCATCGCAATTACAGGGGACCCGATTGCGCCAAATGCTACCGGTGCAGTGTTGGCCAATAAGCAGATGCCGGCTGCATAAAGCGGATTGAATCCGAGCCCGACAAGCAGGGCAGCGGTAATCGCAACCGGCGCGCCAAACCCGGCACAACCTTCCAAAAAGCGCCAAATGAAAACGCAATCAATAAAGCTTGCAATCTCCTGTCTTCCGTGATCGATACGACCGAGTTGCGGATCACATCAAACTGGCCGGTTTTGACCGTCAATTTATATAAAAACACAGAATTGATAATGATCCAGGCAATCGGTAGAATCCCATACACAATCCCCTGGGTAGCTGACATAACCGGTAGTACGGCCGGCATTCTGTAAACGATTACAGAAATCAGCAGCGCAATCACCAGCGTGGCAAGGCTTGCAAGATGTGCCGCCATTTTTTTAATGGCGAGTGCCCAGAAGAAAAACAGAATCGGAAAGGCAGCAATCAGTGCGGATAAAAACAAATGCCCCTTAAGCGGAATAAAATTTTGTACGTACTCCAACAATCTCCACTCCTTTTTGAAAAATTTTCTCCAATCCATCCCAATTGCAATTTTTAAGGTCATTAGATGAAATAGTCATCAGATGATAAGGTTTACACGTTAAAAAGTATAAGTATAATAAAAAGAAAAAACAACTCTTTTTTTAAAATTTTTGTTTGCTATTTTTCCGGATTGCTGTTATTCATAAAATATAGAAAAGGGATAAGAGGAGAAAACATGAAATATAAAAAAATTAAACCTGCAAAAATTTATGAACAAGTGGCAAATGAATTGATAGAGATGATCCAAAACGGGGAGCTTAAGCCCGGGGATAAGCTTGATCCGGTGCCACTTTTGGCAGAAAAGTTTTCCGTGGGGAGATCGGCTATAAGAGAAGCGTTAACGTCACTAAGGGCGCTCGGCTATATTGAGCTAAAACAGGGAGAGGGAACGTTTGTTCGTAACTTTGATGCGAGCGGGATTTCGTATCCCATTTCGCAGGCAGTCCTGATGAATCAGGAAGATGTGGCAAATCTGCTTGAAGTCCGGAAGATTCTTGAAGCCGGAGCAGCCGCCACGGCCGCTGTCAAACGGACCGAAGCTGATCTGGAAAGGATAAGGCAGGCGCTCGCAGATATGAAGCGGGCGACGGGGAACGAAGAACTCGGTGAAAAAGCAGATCTTGCCTTCCATCTTGCCATTGTCCAGGCTGTACAAAATCCGATTCTTGCCGGGCTGATGAACCAGGTTGCTGAGACGATGGAGGATGCAATGAAAGAAACGCGCAGAATGCTTCTTTTTTCTGATCCTTCCACATTGGGCGCCTTGTATGAGCAACATGAAAGAATCAGGGTAGCCATCGAAGAAAAGGACAGCGAAAAAGCGCGCAAGGCCATGATCGACCATTTGCAGTTTGTGGAAAACAGTCTAAAGGATTTTCTGCGTTAACCAATCTGTTTTCATGAACGCAAATCCGGCCCTTTTCTTCAGCAGGGGATCTGTTTTGGGGTAGTCCGGCTCCCTTGATATTGGCACCTGAGAATGAGAGGAAATTTAAAGCCTGTTCCGCTTTGAAAGATTTTTCAAGCAGAACAGGCTTTTGTATTGCGCCGATTCGTACGACTTCGGGCTTTCGATGACAGGATAATACCGAAGCACAACAGCTGGAAACATGAGGTGGTGTGAATTTCTCGGCTGATGTTCCGTGTGGATGACAAGGGCATGCGGCCTGGATATACTATTGCTACCTTGTCTTCTTGTCTGATTTCATGCTTTATTTTTTGTGTCACTTTCCTCCGCGCTTTCCCATATACATAGGGTATAGGCAATTTTTCAGCAAATGGAAAGCGGGGTGCGGCGGCGATGAAGCAAATGTTTTCAGCGTTGAGCGTCAAGATTAAAGAAAATGCGATTGATGTGTATATGGACAGCATCGAGCCGGCTGTCCGGGATCCGGTATTTTTCAGCGTCGGCATGCCAAATGGCGGCATGATCCCGAAAAAAGAACTGCAGCGCATCATGAATGAAATCTTTGAGGCAGATCCGGCACGCCTGTATGAGTATTGCAGTGCAAAAGGGTTTGGGCCGTATGTGGATGTTATCTCTAAAACGGAAAATATTCCGGAAAGCTATATCATGGCGACAAACGGCAATACGCAGGGGGTTGACCTTGTCTGCAGAATGCTGCTGGATGAAGGGGACGGTTTTGCAATGGAAATGTATACGTATTCCATTGCCTTTTCGGCGGTGCACCAGTACCGGCTCAAGGCGGTCGGCATTCCGCTTGAACAAGACGGTTTGGATGTCGATTTTCTTGAAAAAACATTGCAAACAAGAAGATTGAAAGCGCTTTACATTATTCCAAATGCTCAAAACCCAACCGGCGTCACCACCTCTCTCGAAAAACGGAAAAAACTCATTGAACTTGCTTACCAGTATGATTTTATCATTATAGAAGATGATCCGTACCGTGATCTGCTGTTTCACGGCCGCCCTCCTTCCTTGTTCGAACTCGATTCCTTAAAAGAAAGAACCATATACCTGTACAGTTTTTCAAAAGTTATGGCGCCGGCGATGCGGACCGGCTTTATCCTCGCGCACCCGGCCTTTCTGAAAAAACTCGAACAGTTTAAGCAGGTAACAGACGCCTGCACATCGCCCATGAACCAGATGCTGGCGGGAAAACTCATTTCTTCCGGAAACTGGCCGCAGATTCTTGCAAAGCAAAAACAATTTTATGAAAAACGGAAAGACTGGACAAAACGATTTATACAGCATATGCACGAGACGGAGCAATGGGAAGGGTCTGAACCTGCCGGCGGGCTGTTTTACTGGATCGATGTCAAAAAAGGCGGTGTGGCGGAATGGATGAAAATGGCGGCACAGGACGGCGCCGTGTTTGTGCCGGGTGATGCCTTTACGCTTGAGCGCGGGCTAAACACAAAAATCCGCCTTTGTTTCGCCTACTGCAGTGATGAGGAAATGAAAAAAGGGTTTTCCCGTCTAGAAGAAAGTTTTAAAAAGTGGAAGAAAACAAGCGCTTAACGGGGGAGGATCTGCTAAAGGGATTTCCGGGCATGTAAAAGTTCCGGGATCCCGCGTTCTCCGGGCTTACCTGGCTGTTTGTCATTCGTATATTGGGATTTTTTCACGCTCTTTAAAAAGAGAGCGGCGTCTCCTTATCACCGGCGGTCTTCAATATCCGTTTATGCCGGAATGTTTCATCAGCGGTATTCAATCCCATGTATCCCTGGAATGTTTCATGAATAGGCGTTTTGGCGCCCTTTACGGTCCGGAAGGCGTTCCTCGAAGCTGCTGAGTTTCGCAAGCTCCTTACCGGTCTTCAAAAGGCAGGCGCAACGGGAGGAAGAAACCGGTGATTCGGTTTTTTACCCACTCCGCTGCTATTTGCGGGTGGTAATTCTTTTCAAACCGCCAGCCGCGCACAAACACGGTATAGGAAAGGTCGTTCCGTTTGTAAAAGCGCATCTTTTTTCTGCCGGCTTCCCGTTTGACCTGAGCGAGGCAGGATGAAATTTGCAAGAGCATTTGGTCCGTTGCAAAAAGATAAGGCTCTTTAAATTTTAACAGGCTTGCCCGGATCGCTCTCTGGTCCCGTTCCAGCGTCCTTTTGGCAAGCGGCAGGAGGATAAATGCCTCGATCAGCTTTTCTTCTTCCTCGGTTAAGATTTGCGGCATACGGATCACCTGTTTCCATTATATAAACAAACGTACGTTCCTGTCAATGCTTACTTGGTTTTAAGGGGATGGGTTGTTATAATAATGTTCACCCTATTCGCCAACGAGGCGAATGCATCCTATTACTTAAAAAGGAAAATGAAGAGATGAATGGAAAAGACGGAGATTTTGCGAAAGGCTGTCTGATTGGCATTGGCTTGTCCATTCCGGTATGGGCTTTTGTAATATGGGTTTTGTTCAGGCTGTTTTGAGCGTTTCCGTTTTCCACGGCTGCTTTTGTAAAAACAGGTTACCTTCGCTCCGGCCGGGGGCAGGTGCCGGCACGAATCTGCGGCAGGTAACAGGTTATATTGTCTTTGCTCCCGTTTGATGGAAAGCCGGTAAAAAAGCAAATGCGGGGGCTGGATCACCTTCCATCTAAGCCCTTGGTTACCGTGACAGCCATCGGGATCTATTGCCTTCGCTCCCGCCCGAATAGAGAATTTTTTATTCCGCTAAAGCAGGCAGCCTCTCCCCTTTGTTTAGCATATGCAGTTACCGGGTATTTTTACAATAGACAGGCAGTGATGCTAAGGAACATCAATCCAACCGGGAGGAGGGCACCAAATGGATTACAACAAGGACAAAAAAGGCGACTCGCCGGAACAACAGGAAAAACAGCATCATCATAAAGACATAGAGCCGGAAAGATCTCCGGTAAAACCGCAGGAAAAGCAAAAATAAAAATTGAAAAGGGCAGGCTCCGGACAACGGGGCCTGCCTGTCTTTATTGTTCCATATTGGTCACCATGTTGTGGACCTTGTCGCGTTCTGCCTGGCTAACATTAAGATAGTAAATGCCGTCAATGGTTGTACTGTTGCCTTTAACTTCATAGTCTGTCGTATTTTGGCGGCAGTCGCGGTAGTTCATCGCAATGTTTTTCATATCATCAAGTGTCAGGTTTGTTTTGACATTGTTCTGGATCGCAGCCAGGATTTCCTGATAACGGGAGAAAGACTGGATGGTCGCCGCTTTGTTAATGACGGCCATAATGACGTCACGCTGGCGCTGGTTACGGCCAAAGTCACCTTGAGGATCAAGGTGGCGCATTCTTACATAACCGAGCGCTTTTTTGCCGGTATCCAATGTAATGTTCCCTTTGGCATAATAGTAGCCTTTTTTATAATACCCTTCGTCATGCCAGCTGATTTTATTGTAGACGGTTACGCCGCCGACAGCATCTACAAGGTCAGCCAATCCTTCCATATTCAAGCGTATGTACTGGTCAAGGTTTAAATTAGCAAATTTGTTTACCGTATCCAGTGCCATTTTTGGCCCGCCGTAAGCATAAGCCGCATTTATCTTATTCAATGTTCCCTTGCCCACGATTTCTGTCCTCGTGTCACGCGGAATGGAGATCATCTGCATGGCTTTCTTTTGCGGGTTCAGTGTAAGAATAATGAGCGTATCGGATCTTCCTACATCTCCGGCCCGCTCATCCACGCCGAGTAAAAGAATGGAAATTGGTTTTTCACTTTTGATTTTTTCAGTGTTTTTCTCGGATGGTTTCACGGATTTGCTGTCATACATTTTATCTGCGGCATTTTGGACAGAATGGTAGACGTAATAGGCGAACCCTCCGCCCCCGATCACGATGATCGCTAAGAGAATCCCGAGTGTGATGAATATCTTCTTCTTCATTTTTTCGACCCTTTTCTTTGAATTTTTTATTTAATCTAATCGCTATCATATCATGGTTTTTCCAAATTGTTAACGGGGATTTTTCGTTTATGCAATGGTCCGGCTTTTCTCTTGTAATTTATTAGAAAAAGAAGAGGATGTGTGCGTGAAATGTGGCGAAAATGGCTGCAAGAAAAATGGTTTGGGTTGAGGCACGTGACAGGACGAGGAAGTGGAAGCAATGGAACACATGAAAATGCCAGGCCCGGGCGAAGCAGAATAGATGTCTGTTTTGAGTGCAGGCACATGAGAAGGGACTGGACGAAGGAAAAAAGGAGCACGCGGCCAAATGCGCCGATTTTTTTCACCTTTTGCCTGCGGGCTTCCGTTTCCCAAGTTTGCATGCATTTTTTCGCACTCTGTTTTACACGGGTGCTTCTGTATTGCTTAAGGCTTTCAATTTCGGTATGATAATGGCACGATATGAGACAGATTTGACCAGAGGGGGGCGCTTGTGGGAGAGCTTTTGAGAAATCGGTTTGTCCGGATGGTATTTGTATCCGCGTTGTTTTTGCAGGTGGGCATTTGGGTGCGGAATTTTGCCGTCCTGTTGTTTGTGACAGAAAAAACAAACGGCGACCCGTTTGCCGTTTCCATGATTTCAGTGGCGGAGTTCCTGCCCATTTTCATTTTTAGCTTTATCGGCGGGACATTTGCGGACCGCTGGCAGCCGAAGAAAACAATGGTTTGGTGTGATTTGCTGAGTGCCGTGTCCATTTTTGGCGTCATCGGCGCGCTTGTTTTTGGCTCGTGGCAGTCCGTCTTTTTTGCAACACTGATTTCCTCGATTTTGTCGCAGTTTTCGCAACCGTCCGGGATGAAACTGTTTAAAATGCATCTTGAGGAACGCCTGATCCAGCAGGCAATGGCCGTTTACCAGACCATTTTTGCTGTTTTCATGATTCTTGGCCCGGTGGTCGGCACGTTTGCCTATGAAAGGTTTGGAATCGATTATTCTATTTTGATAACCGGTCTCGCTTTCCTGTTTTCCGCCGCGAGTTTGTCATTTATCCCGAAAGACCAGGCCATGAAAAAGAAGGAAAAAGTGTCGAATATTTTCCAGGAAATGAAGAGCGGGATTCGCTATGTTTTGTCTAAAAAGGAATTGCGGCTGCTGGGACTTGGTTTTCTGGCGGCAGGGCTTGGCGTCGGTTTTATCCAACCGATGAATATTTTTCTCGTAACGGACCGTCTCGGCCTGCCGAAAGAGAACCTGCAATGGCTTGTGATGGTGAATGGCATTGGGATGATTACAGGCGGGGCTTTTTCCATGGCCTTTTCAAAATCTGCTTCACCGCAAAAAATGCTGTTCACCGGTATGCTTGCAAATGCCATTGGGCTTGCGGTAATCGGTGCTTCGACTTCGCTTTGGTTGACACTCGCCGCCGAACTCGTTTCGGGCTTTTTCATGCCGAGCATCCAGATCGGCATTAACACCCTGATCCTGCAAAATACGGAATCCGATTTTATTGGCAGGGTGAACGGCATTTTGAGCCCGCTTTTCACTGGCTCCATGGTGGTGACCATGAGCCTTGCGGGGGCATTGAAGGAATGGTTTTCGATCACGGCTGTTTTCGAACTTGCTGCGTTGTTTTTCATTATCGGGCTGTGCTTTGTTTTTCCAATGTTGAAAACAGGCGTGCCGGGGAATGCAGAATCGAAGGGAGAATAGCGGCAGCAGTGCCCGTTTGCTGCCCGCTGCCGTTAACCGGAAAAATTTGATGCAAATAGGAATGAGCGGCGTGCCCGCGGCCATTCGCTGAAAAAGTCAGTGATCAAACAGCAGTGACAAGTGTCTCGAACGCCAGCGAAAAAAATTCGGAGGGGCCCGATCTGTTCGCGTACAAATTAGCCAATCAAAAGGCAATGAGCTGTTTTCTCATTGCCTTTATTTTTTACCGCCCCATACAATGGCCTGGCACATTAGGTTAAAGCGATATGCCGTTCATTCATCCTCTGAAAATCACCATGTTGATCGTATGTTGTTTATCATTACCCGCTTGGCGCAGCGGGGGCAGCAACGGAATAAGAATCTTGATTTTAAGGGATGATAAAGCATTTCATTTTCATGCTTATGGTAAAATGAATATAATTGGGAGCGCTTTAACGGAGGGGATTAGAATGAAAACATACCATATCGCGGCGATCCCGGGCGACGGGATTGGAAAAGAAGTGGTGCCGGCTGCCATCCGTGTGCTGCATGCGGCAGCGGAACGGCATGGCGGAATCCGGTTCGAATTCACGGCGTTCCCGTGGAGCTGTGATTATTATCTTGATCAGGGAAAAATGATGCCGGATAACGGGCTTGAGATTTTAAAAGATTATGAGGCTATTTTTCTCGGGGCAGTCGGCAATCCAAGGCTTGTGCCGGATCATGTGTCGCTTTGGGGCCTTTTGCTGAAAATCCGGCGCGGCTTCGAACAGGTGCTGAATATCCGGCCTGCAAAGTATTTCAAAGGGCTGCAGTCCCCGTTAAGGGACCCGAAAGATTTTGATTTCATTGTCGTGCGTGAAAACAGTGAAGGGGAGTACAGCGAGGTTGGCGGCAGAATTCATCGCGGTGAAGACGAAATTGCGATCCAGAATGCAATTTTTACAAGAAAAGGAACAGAGCGGGCGATGCGATATGCGTTTGAACTGGCGCAAAAACGCGGCCGACGCCTGACCAGTGCAACGAAATCAAACGGCATTTTCCACACAATGCCTTTTTGGGACGAGGTGTTCAGCCAGGTAAAGGCTGGCTATCCGGATGTGGCTGTAAACAGCATGCATATTGATGCGCTGTCTGCTTTTCTGGTGATGAAGCCGGAGACTTTTGATGTCATTGTTGCGAGCAATTTATTCGGGGATATTTTAACAGATATTGGCGGCGCGATTATGGGCAGTATCGGCATTGCGCCGTCCGCGAACATCAATTTGGACGGGAAATATCCTTCCATGTTTGAACCTGTCCACGGCTCGGCGCCGGATATTGCAGGAAAAGGCATTGCCAACCCAATAGGCCAAATTTGGACAGCTAAAATGATGCTCGATCATTTTGGCGAAACAGAAATGGGTGAAACGATAATGGATGCAATCGAATGGACGATTGAAAAAGGCATCAAAACCTCGGACATCGGCGGAACGGCAACAACAGAAGAAGTAACAGAAGCAGTTTGCCGGCGCATTTTACAAACTTAAAGAAAGCGAAGCCTGTATAGGGTTTGCTGAATCAGTAAAATTTCTAGATTTGGCAAGGCTGCTGACAGCTTTGACAACAATTTTAATGTAAGGGTTTTACAAAGTTTGCACTTGAAAGCCGATTCAACGTATGAAAAGATAAAATCGTCATTTTCGCAAAAAGATTCTACTATATTTTGAGACAGGGCTTGCAGACAAATTGGGTACAAACTCAGCATCGGATTCGTTCAGCAACCCCTATATGAAAACAATCGGTCTGAGCCGGGAGCCCGCGGCTGAGCGTTACCGGAAGATGAGTGAAGAAGTGAAATGCAGGCTTGGTGGGCTGCCTTCGTCGAAATATATCCTTTGCAGCGTGGATTTTGCGGAAATGGAGCAATTGCAGGTATGTGACTAAACAAATGAATAACGACCGGACCGGGAAATGATCCATCCGGAAAAAGGGAGGGGCTTGCACATAAGCCCCTCCCTTTCAGATCCCCTTCATCCGTTCCGGCAGGTTTTGGATCGATTCAATCACCGCATCAAGCTTGGCCTCAATCCGGTACAGCAAAAAGACGGTGACGGCGACCGGAAACCCGACTTCACTGATGAGCGACACCATTTCATGCATTTCTCCTCTCCCCCTGTAAAATCAAGAGCCCCCGTTCCGAAAACGGGAACCGGGGGCAAAAGATTACGCCAGTGTATATTCAGTAATGTTTTGCTCAATAAGACGTGCACCTTTCACGCTGGAGAGCGCCGTGCCGGATGAGCTGACCAGCACGCCCGAGCCGAGCATCTGAGCCATGGCGTTTTTCACTTTCACCGTATCGATGGGTTCTGCCGGCTCATCGACTGCAACCCTCACTGTTTTGTTATCCTGCGTTAAAAACTGAAGTTCCAAAGTTTTCATCTATCCATTCCCCCTTTTTTAATTTTTACTCACTGATGTCATTCAAGTCAGTGCGCGTTACACGGACCAGCGCTTTTTGCTGCAGTGAAGCATATGCGTCTGCAAATTGCCGGATCGCATCGGGTGTTGCAGAGGCAGCCACATTGGCGAACGACTTCGCTTTGGTTACCGGTTTTCCATTTTCATTCACCCCGTTATCAAAGATTAATGAAATGCGGGAACTTGTTAAATGGACTTGTGCCATTCCCGCTCACCCCCTTTCACTCCTTATATAGCGGCTGAATAGAAAAAAGGGTACTTTTTTGTTGAAAAGAGAGAAACAGGGAGAGGAGGCGGGCAGTGCAACAGAGGCAGGACAATCGTTTTAGAAAATAATCCTCTTGGTTAAACAAAGCCGAACCATATGACAGGACTTTTGTAAATGAAATGGAAACAGTAGCGCCAGGGCTACAGCCGCGGCCGAAAACTCCACCATCCAGCGGGAATATGAAAAATTTCCCGCTGCTTTAACAGACATGCCCCCAAAGTGTGCAGGGCGGCCCTTAAGAAATTCTCCCAAAGGTTGCACAAAAAACGTCTTTTCAAAAAGCGGTACGGCCCCTGCTGTTGCAAAAGAATCCGCTCAGCAGGATGAAACAGCCAAGCAAATGGGAACAAGGACGGTTAAAAAACTCCGCTCTTCTTTTTCCTGAACCGGACAGCCAAAATTCGGCCTGCTGTGCTAGAATGAAAGAAGCAACTTTTTAAAATTGCCGGGTTGCCCGGACAAAGGTGCAGGAGGAATTTCATTGAGAATGTTCAGACGGGCATTATCCTTGCCTATTATACTATCGCTATTGTTTATACTGCCGGCCGGGGTATTCGGTGCAGGCGGAAGCGCGTCGGCTCAGGATTATTATAAACTTGTCAGCAACGAGTCTGCCTCAAGCCTTTCGACAGAGCCGACTGGCACCTTCAAGGTTGTGAACCTGGCAGCGCTCCGTCAAAAGTTAAAGAGCAACGTTTACCGGATTGATTACCAGAAGCCATTTGATCTATTAAAATATTTAAGCCTTCGGAAGTATTCCGTTCGCATGGATACGAAAAGGGCCCGTCTTCCCCGGGTGGGAGATACGAAAAAATTCTGGGTGTCCAATCTTGCCAGCAATAAAGATTATCAAATAAGTGCTAAGCTTTTATACAGCGGTCCGCATGCGGATGTCTGGGTATACAATAACCAGCTGAACGACGCCCAGGCTGCCCAGCTTGGAAAAGAATTTGACAACCGTATTTATGCGCTCGATACAAAATATTTCGGCATGCCATCCGATGTTGATGGAAATGGGAAAGTGAATATTCTTTGTTATGACATCCAGGACGGATTTGACGGCTCGGGCGGATATGTTGCCGGCTATTTTTACCCGCTTGACCTTTTTGATGCCGACACTTCCAACAAGTCGGAAATCTTTTATATTGACACGTACCCGCTTATGGGGACGGGGACATCGAAAAATGTAACCGAAGCGTATTCAACACTCGCCCATGAGTTTCAGCATATGATCTCTTTTAACCAGAAAGTGTTCGTCCAGCACCATTGGGATACGTTTGATACATGGATTGACGAAGGGATGTCCATGGCCGCAGAGCAAATTTATACCGGAAAGCCGCTTTCCGATCGGATTGATGATTATAACAACGATGCTTCAATTACAAATGGCCACTCGCTTCTCTACTGGGATAGTAACGGGGATGTGCTTGCCAATTATTCCTTGTCCTATTTGTTCATGGAGTATTTGAAAATTCAATGCGGACAAGGCGATGCCATTTTCAAAAAAATCATGGACGATCCGAACACGAATGAAAAAGCCATCGAGGATGTGATCCGAAAATACATTGACCCGAACCTGACTTTCGGGCAGTTTATGACCGATTTCCGGGCCGCGCTCGTGTTAAAGCAGACAAACGGATTATACGGGTTTAAAGGGGATGCCGCGTTCAAGCCGCTCCGAATTAAAACTTACAACGGCAGTTCATTGAAGCTAAAAGGCGGCGGGGCGGTTGTGAAAAAGCTGTCTTCACCAAGCCGCTTTTCCGTTCCGTCTGGAAAAGGACGGGATATGACGTACACGCTGCTGTCGGGAAATATCGGCGGCAAGGCGCAGCAACCGAAAACACCGAAAGTATGGACTGTCGGCGATAATAGCACATCCATTTCCGGCAGCTCCGACCCGGGGATCGAAGTAGCCATTATGAAGAACGGAAAAATACTTGCCCGCGGCACAGCGGACGGGAAAGGATATTTTAAAGTCCCGGTTTTAAAGCAAAAAGCCGGAACCGTCCTTTATGTCTACACAGAGGCCGGTTTAAAAAGCAGCAAAGTGAAAGTTATAGTAAAAGACAAAACGGCACCGGGCATGCCGACTGCCGGCAATGTCACAACGAAGTCCACGCATGTTGTGGGTAAAGCGGAAAAATCAGCAGTTGTCTATGTATACCGCGGCAGCAAACAGATCGGCAAAGCCACAGTAAATGCCAAAGGCGCATACAGTGTAAGAATCAGCAAACAGAAAAAAGGCACGAAGCTTTCCATTTTCGCGAAAGACAGAGCCGGAAACAAAAGCAAAACAAGAACGGTTACGGTAAGGTGAAAGAAAGTAAAAGTTTTGCTTGGCCGAAAAAATTGCGTAGTGATTAAAAAACTTGATGCTTGCCGATTGGATGATTTATTGATGAATGGTAAGTTTTTATAGGAATACGAAAAAACGGCAGCTCATCCGGCTGCCGTTTTTTCAATCAGTCACCGCCGTATCCGGTAAATTCGCGGTCAGGCGTGTGATGGAAAAGATGGTGTAAATATTTATGGAAGAACCATTCGCCGGCTGCAATGACGATGCTCGAAGCCAGCGCCGCCCATAACAGATTGTCCATGTCCGGGGCGAGTGATCTGCCCATCAGCCACACGACAAGGTACGCCAGAACAAAATCGGCGACGGTCGCCATGATATTTCTTTGCGTATTCTCTTCCCGTTCATTTTCCCGTTTGAAAATCATTAAATCTCCCAGGACATATGCGAGAATGGTCAGTACTACACTGGTGGCGATCATATCGCCAAACGGCATGTTGAAGATGGCGGATAAAATGATGCCCAACACAACTGCGACCATAATAAACTTTATCACTAACGCCTTTGCATGATCCATAACGGTCCCTCCTTTTAGTGTTTGTACTATATCATTACCCGCTTCTGCAGCCGTTAATCGGGAAATGAAGGCATTCTGCACAGAAAATCTTTCCAATTGTAACTTTTAATGCGGGTTCTTAAAATGCTGCAAATTGCCTTCTGCTTGCCGCACTTTCCTTTTTTGAAATGCCAGGCCGGGATTGGTAAGTACGATAAACAAAAAGGTATGTCTAAAAGCTTGATGCCATGCTTTATTGAAAAAAGCGGCAATCATGTTAATGGCGAGAAAGCAGAAACTTGATCCCGGATTCCTTTTTCCGTTACTTCATTTTTTCCAGTAATGATTTCCGTTGCGCTAAGGAAAGAGTTTAGGTTAAAGTGAAACCGTTTCCATATTAATATTGAATTAAGGCAAGCGGCTGATAAAGCGGAGCATTAAACAGTGTTTAAGGATTACAGCAAGTTACTCTTTGTGATCAACAGTAAGTAACAATGATGGATATTATGCGACAAAAAGGGTGAAGAAACGACAATTTTTAAACTAAGGGTGATGACATTGAACATAGAAGAAATCAGTTTTCAAATTATTTTAAATGGTGGAAACGCCCGAAGCTTAGCTGCGGAGTCCATAAATCATGCTAAAGCTGGTGAGTTTAAATTAGCTGAACAAAAAATTGAAGAAGCCAACGAAGCCATGACAATCGCTCATCGTTTTCAAACAGACCTAATAAAGGGGGAGGCCAGTGGGGAAAAATTTGAAATCAGTATATTGCTGATACACGCACAGGACCATTTAATGAATGCCATGACAGTAATTGACCTGGCAAAAGAAATCATTGAACTTTATAAAAAAACAAATGAACTTGAATGTCGAAAGTGCTAACAAATTTGCCAAGTTTGCTGTTTGAAAAATGGATGATTGGCGGCACAAGCGGGCCATTAAAAGCAACGGAAGTCATTAATTCATTGATAAGCAAGTTTAAATCACAATAAAAAACCAATTGGAGGCATTTATGATGAAAAAAGCATTAATTATTTGTGCAGCAGGTATGTCATCTTCTTTAATGGCGAAGAAGACAACGGAATTTTTTAAAACAAAAGGTAAGGAAATTGAAGTCGATGCTGTTTCAGCAAATGAAGGCAATAAGATGATTGAAAAGGGGGACTTTGATTTATATTTAGTCAGCCCACAAACAAAGATGTATTTTCAAAAACTTAAGGAAGCCGGAGAACGCGTAGGAAAGCCAGTTGTAAACATTCCGCCACAAGCCTATATTCCGATTCCAATGGGTGTTGAAAAATTAGGAAATTTAATCTTACAAGAACTGCCAAAAGATTGATTTGCTTATGAGAAAATGGGTCTTCGCTATTTACAATGCACTCACCCGGAAATGCCAAAATTTATGGATAGTCGGAAGGAAGGTGATCTTCAAGCAAGATACCCGTTAAGATGTCTTTTGGATTGGAGGTAATGGATTGCTTAAGCTTTAACGAGTAGCGGGGAGCCATATTTTTAATAAATGAGGGATTTTTATGAATGACGTAGAAAGAGCATTATTTGAAAAAAATCAAAAAAACCAGATGCTTAAATCGATGTACTATAACCGATATTTGCTTGTCAGATATGTTACCGCAATCTTTTTCTTTACGAATGTATATTGGTTAATTTCATTGGTTATGAGTCATTCGTTACTATACCTTCTTCCATTGGCGTTGATCATCGTTGTCATATTGAGCGTTGCGGAACAAGTAAAGATTTATAGCAGCCCGACAAATCATGCTAAATACACAAAGTTTTGTTTCATGACTTTGCTCATTGCAAATGTGATTTTGCTGTTGCCGAGTTGTTTTTCGTCATCTTTCGCTCATTTATATCCATTTTTAATCAATCAAAACAAGTCAAAAGTATTAATTTTAACTGTTTTGATTGCCGGGATATTTTTAAGCGCTTTTATCCTTTATCGGTTATACCAAATTACACATGATGAAGACAAGCATTTTCAACGCATCATGGAGTATGAAAAAGCGATTCGTTAATAATAGAAAAGAGGGGTCTTTATGTCAGAACAAAATAAGGCATTTACTTTTCTTGAAAAGTATCTGATGGGTCCTATGGGGAAAGTAGCATCTTTTCGATTTGTCCGGGCGGTAATGGCTGCCGGGATGGCTTCAATACCATTTACAATCGTAGGATCCATGTTCTTGGTGTTGAACGTATTGCCACAGACTTTAACATTTTTGCAAGGCTTTTTCGATAATACTTTCTTTAGAATTAGTGACTTGTATATGCTGGCAAATAAAGCAACAATGGGAATTTTAGCATTATATTTCAACCTTGTTATTGGTTATGAGTATACAAAAATATATGCTGAAGAAGAAGGGATAAATGTAAACCCGCTAAACGGGGCTTTATTATCCATGTTTGCTTTCTTTATGACGATTCCGGAATTGGTTGCAGGCAATGGAAAAATGTCACTTATCCAAAAAATGAATGATACGACTCATATTATTTTCGGTTGGGAAATGGGCGACAGTGGTGTAAGCCGTTTAGGTTCTTCAGGTATATTTACGGCCATTATTGTTTCTGTTATTGCTGTCCAGTTGTACCGGTTATGTGTAAAACAAAATTGGGTGATTAAAATGCCGGAAGCTGTTCCGGAAGGGGTATCCAGATCGTTCACAGCTTTAATCCCTGCATTTTTAGTCGCTTTTGTGATCTTAATCATCAATGGTATTTTTGTAGCTTTAGGTACAGATATATTTAAAGTTGTCGCTGTTCCATTTAGCTTTGTTACGAATATCGCAAGCAGCTGGCTGGGATTGATGGTGATTTACTTCTTAATCCATGCACTCTGGATCGTAGGTATTCACGGGGCGAATATTATCGGAGCCTTCCTGACGCCAATTACTTTGGCAAATATGGAAGCCAATATTCATGGGGCAAATATTCCATTCGCCGGCGAGTTCCAAAATTCATTTGTCATTATGGGCGGTTCCGGGTCGACTTTAGGATTATGTATCTTTATTGCATTTTTGGCCCGGTCACAGCAATTGAGAATACTAGGAAAAGCGTCCCTTGCTCCTGGCATCTTTAATATTAATGAACCAATATTGTTTGGATTACCAATTGTTTATAATCCATACCTGGCTATCCCGTTTTTCTTAGCGCCTATGGCTACAGCTACAATTGGTTATTTTGCAATTAAATTGCACATTGTTGCGCCACTTATTGCACAAGTGCCATGGCCAACGCCAATCGGTATTGGGGCTTTCATTGGAACAGGTGGGAGCATTATGGCGCCAGTTGTCTCACTCATTTGTGGTGTGGTCGCGTTTATCATATATCTTCCGTTCATCAGAATATATGATAAGAAGTTAGTTGAGCAAGAAAAAGGCGGAGAATCTGTACTCTGATCCTCATCTTGAAATAGAAAAATAAGATGTAGAAATATCCTATGAAAACGATGTTGCACTGCGGGTGAATGAAAGAAGGCGGTTCTTCATAGGAAAATCGCCTTCTTATTTAACTTTTCTCGTTCAGGAAACCAAATAAGATAAATGATGGAGGGTTTACAATGTCAAAAGGCGTTTTACCGGAAAACTTTTTATGGGGCGGAGCAGTAGCAGCCCACCAGCTTGAAGGCGGCTGGAATAAAGGCGGAAAAGGTGTAAGTGTTGCTGATGTAATGACTGCAGGAAGACATGGTGTTCCACGGCAAATTACGGATGGTGTATTAGGAGGTTACTATTATCCTAACCATGAAGCAATCGACTTCTATTCCCGTTATAAAAAAGATATTAAACTGTTCGCAGAAATGGGGTTTAAATGTTTCCGTACTTCTATTGCTTGGACAAGAATTTTTCCAAACGGGGACGATGATGAGCCAAATGAAGAAGGCTTGCAATTTTACGATGATTTGTTTGATGAATTATTAAAATATCATATCGAACCTGTTATTACCCTATCTCATTTTGAATTGCCTTATCATCTTGTGAAAAAATATGGGGGTTTTAGAAACCGGAAATGTATTGATTTTTTTGTGAAATTTTCTGAGACAGTCATGAAACGTTATAAAGATAAAGTAAAATACTGGATGACCTTTAACGAAATCAATAATCAAGCAGATACGAGCATGGATTTTGCAAGCTTCACAAACTCAGGAATTAAATATGAAGAAGGTGAAAACCGGAAACAAACCATGTACCAGGCAGCGCTTTATGAATTAATTGCCAGCGCAAAAGTCGTTAAATTAGGCCACAAAATTAATCCTGACTTTAAGATTGGTTGCATGCTTTCTTTCGTACCTGTATATCCATATTCTTGTCATCCGGACGATGTGATGCTTGCCACGGAAGCGATGCATAATCGTTGGTTCTTTGGTGATGTACATGTTCGTGGGACGATTCCTGATTATACGAAAAAATACTGGGAAAGAAACGGATTTGAAATTGAATATACAAAGGAAGATGAACAAATTCTTAAAGAAGGAACAGTAGATTACATTGGATTTAGCTATTATATGTCTAAAGTAGTCAGCGCCCGTGAAGTAGAAGACAGCCAGCCTGATGGAGAGTTTGGCCGCGTCGTTCGCAATCCTTATGTTCAAGCCAGTGATTGGGGTTGGCAAATTGATCCGGTCGGCCTTCGTTACTCGTTAAATGCTTTATATGAAAGGTACAATATCCCTCTATTTATTGTAGAAAATGGCCTTGGCGCGCGGGATGTCGTTGAAGAGGATGGCACGATTAACGATGATTACCGTATTCAATATTTTCGCGATCATATTCTGGAAATGAAAAAGGCGGTTGAACTGGATGGTGTTGATTTAATGGGTTACACACCGTGGGGATGTATAGATTTAGTGAGTGCTGGAACAGGAGAAATGGAAAAACGTTACGGTTTTATTTATGTGGACAAAGATAATGAAGGGAACGGAACTTTAGAAAGAAAAAAGAAAAAGTCATTTGAATGGTATAGGCATGTCATAAAAACAAATGGAGAAGAGCTTTAACTTTTAGGACGGTCGTTTTTCTAACGTTTACAATAAGAATCATATTCAATCATGGCGTGAAAAAATGGAGTTACAATAAAACTCCATTTTTTCATATACGGGAAGAAAATAGAAATCCCCGGTGAAAAAGCAATAGTTATAAGGAAAGCTACGATATGACAGGCTGCAAAGTATCAAGTATTGGTTTTTTCAACGATTACATCACAGCCCGAAAAAATGGTTGGTTTCCCGAAAACTACAGCTCTTCCTTTGCCAAAAATCTTAGTAATCCATGTAAAAGGGAGTTGTTGGCAGTGGCTATCCTATCAAAACGGCAGAAAGATATATTAATCCTTTTATCTAAGTCAAAAGAACCCGTTACTGCAAGCTGGATGGCAAGAGAATTAGGCGTCAGTGACCGAACGATTCGAAACGAAATTAAGCTCATGCAAAATAATACAGCATCACACGGATTTCAAATTGAATCAACCAGAGGATTGGGATATAGCGTAAAAGTATTAGATGCCGGGCTTTTTTCAAAAATACTCAATGAGATTTCTACGGAGGAACATCATTTAGCGGGTGACTTCACTGATAAAGATACGAGAGTTCTCTATATTTTACGCCGGTTATTGTTAGAAACCGATTTTATTAAAATTGAAAGTTTTATAGATGAGATGTTCGTCTCTTTATCGACATTGCAAAATGACTTAAAGATGGTAAAAGAAATTCTTGATCAATATCATTTAAAGCTAATCAACCGCCCGCACTATGGTTCAAAGGTTGAAGGCGATGAATATATGAAACGTTTGTGTTTATCTAATTTATTGTTGGAGCGGAACCAGGAGGCATTTTTGAAGGAGAATTGTTTACAACTCATTGATCCGGAACTATTTAAAAAGATTAAAGAAGTAATCGTCCAAAAGGTTAATAAATATAAAATTGAAATCTCTGATATATCTTTGGAAAATTTAGCAACGCATATTGCTATCGCCTGCAGAAGAATTCAGGAAGGCTTTGTTATTGAAGAGCTGGCTGATGTTCTGGTCGATGATCATCCATTTGAAAAAATTGTGGCGAACGAAATCATAAAAGAAGTTGAAGATTTTACTTCGTTAACTTTTCCTGAGACAGAAATCGATTATATTATTGTTCATTTATTAGGAACCAAACTTTTACACAAGAAGGAGCTGGCCGAGTTTAGTAAATTTGATGAAGCCGGAACAATTATAAATTGTATGTTAGCTCGTTTAAAGGCTGAATTGAATTGGGACTTTCGCCAAGACCGCGAGTTTATTCAGGCGCTAACGCTGCATATCCGTCCTGCAATGAACCGATTGCGGTACAAAATGAATATCCGGAATCCGTTATTAAACGATATAAAGAAAAAATACCCGGCTGCGTTTGAAGGCGCCATTATTGCCAGCAAATGTATAGAAGAGTATTTGCAAATGGAAGTGGTTGAAGATGAAATTGCCTATATTGCGCTGCATATCGGTGTTGCTCTTGAACGAATGAAATTAAACAAGAAAAAAATAAAAAAAGTACTAATCGTTTGCGCATCGGGCGTAGGGAGTGCAAAATTACTATCCTACCGATTGCAAAATTTGTATGGCCAAGAAATTGAAATTGCCGATACGATTAATTATTACAATTTATCATCATATGATTTATCTTTTATTGACTTGATCATTAGCACTGTGCCTATAAAGGAGGATTTTGGCGTCCCGGTCCAAGTTGTGAATACTTTTTTGGAAGACAAAGACATTCAAGCTATAAATGGTTTTTTATCTAGGACGCAAAATGTGGCAGAAAAATATTTACATCCTTCAAGAATTTTTCTCCAACTGGCATTGCAGGATAAGGAAAGCGTGATTCGATTTTTATGTGATGAACTGTATAAGCAGAAGCTTGTACCGAAGGATTATGTAAACCTTGTTTTAGAAAGGGAGTCGATTACGCCAACCTGTTTTGGAAATCTCGTAGCCATTCCCCATCCAATGGTGCCCGTAACGAAGGAAACGTTTTGGACAGTATGTACGCTAAAAAGCCCTATCCATTGGCATGGACAGCAAATGGTTCAATTTGTTTGTTTGTTGAATATTAAAGAAGGCACGCAAACGGATTTAGATGATATGTATAAAAAGCTCATTTCGATTATCGAAAACAGGTCTGTTGTGCAAAAAATCATCAAAAGCAAAACGGCTGATGAGTTAATGGCATTTATAAAATAATTGAGCCCCGTATCGCCACCATTTGTAAGAAGAATATTTTTCCCAGCCATTTCCCCGAAGGAGACTTTACCCGCCATCCGCGTTATAAAGCACAAAACTTGTCCGGTTTTGTGCTTTATATTTCCTGGAGAAAACCTTACATAAAAACAAAAAGTTTGTGAATATTCTTTACATCTTCCTTGCCCTGTGCGGTTTTCTAAAGGATAATATTTGTAACCTGCAGCAGAAGGAGTAAAGACACGTGAAAACTTAAAAATGAGGAGTGAGCAAATGAAAACGGTCCAACTGAACAGCCGGATAGCTTTCGGCCAACGTCTACCGCTTGTATTGATTGCCGGCCCGTGCGTAATTGAAAGTGAAACGATGGCCATGGAAACAGCCGCAACCCTTCAAACCATTGCCGGAAAACTCGGCATTCCTTTCGTTTTTAAAGCTTCTTTCGACAAAGCCAACCGATCATCCATTTTTTCCAAACGGGGCCCGGGACTGGAAAAAGGGCTCGAAATACTTGACCGGATTAAAAATGTATTTGGCGTACCGGTCACGTCCGATATTCATGAGCCGCACCAGGCAAAAGCAGCCGGGGAAGTGCTCGACATACTGCAAATCCCCGCTTTCCTTTGCCGCCAGACCGATTTGCTGCTTGCCGCCGCCGCGACGGGCAAAACCGTGAATGTCAAAAAAGGGCAGTTTTTGGCGCCTTGGGATATGAAAAACGTCATTCAAAAACTGGAGGAATCCGGCACCGACAAAATTCTTCTTACAGAACGCGGTTCGACATTCGGCTACAATAACCTGGTGGTGGATATGCGTGCACTTCCGGAAATGCGCAGATTAGGGTATCCGGTCGTGTTTGACGCCACCCATAGTGTCCAAATACCGGGCGGAAATGGGACTTCAACAGGCGGAAAGCGTGCGTTTGTCCCGTATCTCGCAAGGGCAGCGGCGGCTTGCGGGATCGATGCGTTGTTTCTAGAAGCCCATCCTGATCCGGACCAGGCCTGGTCGGATGGCCCGAATATGGTGAAACTGGATGATCTTGAAGAAATGTTAAAGCCAGTTATTGAAATTGATCGCATGATAAAAGAACAAACGGCAGCAAACATTCATTAACGGAGGTGAATAGGATGTTAAAAGATTTCAAACGAAGCATCAATTATGTCGAAAGCGTCCGTGAAGTGCTGGAAAAAGAGGCCAATGAGATTTTAAAGCTGAAGGACCGGATCAATTTTCGTATAAATGAAGGCATTGAAATGATATTGGCGTGCGAAGGCAGAGTCATTTTTACAGGAATGGGGAAATCGGGCATCATCGGCCGGAAACTTGCTTCCACATTTGCAAGCACCGGTACCCCGGCATTTTTCCTTCACCCGGGAGAAGCACTGCACGGCGATCTTGGAAAAATAACAAAAGAAGACATCCTCATTGCCATTTCCAACAGCGGGGAAACGTCGGAAATATTAAATATGATCCCTTCCATCAAAAGGATCGGCGCAAAAATGATTGCCATTTCTGGTTCACGCAAGTCGACACTGGCGCGGCGTTCGAATCTGGTGATGGATATCGGGGAAGTTGAGGAAGCGTGCCCGCTCGGCCTTGCCCCGACTTCTACAACTACCGTCACGCTTGCACTCGGGGATGCGATTGCGGTTGCCCTTTTGAAGGCAAGGGATTTTAAACCTGAAAACTTTGCGCTTTTCCATCCCGGTGGCTCGCTTGGCCGGCGTTTGCTTCTCACGGTTGGCCATGTGGCTAAACGGAAAAGGATGAACCCGGTTGCCGGAATGGACACCGGCATAAAGGAAGCATTATTTATGATGACGGAAGCGGGGGCGGGGGCTGTTTCAGTTATTGACGATCGGGGACGGCTGGCCGGCATTTTAACGGACGGCGATATCCGGCGTGAGCTTTTAAACGGCCATGAAGTACTGGATAAAAAAGTAGCAGATTTGTATACAAAATATCCGGTTTGCGTCAGTGAGCATCAGCTGGCAGCGGAAGCATTGCGGATAATGGAAGACCACGCTTTCAAGGTGCTTCCGGTTGTTACCGGCCAGAAACCGGTTGCCATGCTCCATATTCAGGATTTGGTCCAGACTATATAAGCAAAATAACAAGAATAAGCAAAATAACAAGAAAAAATTTTTTGACTGGATAGAGCGGATTCATAAAGAATCCCGCTTTTTTTGGTGGTTGCCGCCAATATGTGCAGCAGCAGTTTGTTTTTTCGGTGACACCACGCAAAAATTTCGGTGACAATGGCGCTGCGGCCTATTAAAATAGGTGATAAGATCTTGTGAATTAACGGGGGAGGGATTGTTTTGTTAAGGGTAAACAATGTGTCAGTAGAGATAGAGAAGTCAAAAATTTTGGAAGATATAAGTTTTTCTGCTGAACCAGGGGAGATTATTGGCCTGGTTGCTCCAAATGGATCCGGCAAGACGACGCTTTTAAATGCGATATCCAACCTGATTCCTGCTTCAAAAGGCGAAATTAGTATTTACGGCATGAATTATAAAATGCATCGGGAAAAAATCCTTAAAAAAATATTTTTTTTGCAAGACCATACAGTATTGTATCCAAATTTAACAGGGAGAGAGCATTTAAAACTTGTACAAAGATTATGGGAGAGCAAACAAGAATGTGGCGCTGTTATTGAAAAATTAAGCATGGGTTCCTATATCGACAAAAGGGTTTCAAAATATTCGCTTGGCATGCAGCAAAGGCTGCTATTTGGGATGTGCTTGATCAGTTCTTGTGATTTGCTATTGATGGACGAGCCGATGAATGGGCTGGACCCATCCAATATTAAACTGATAAGCAAATCCATTAAGCAACTTAGAGATGAAAATAAAATTGTATTTTTTTCTTCCCATATTCTGAACAATGTTGATGAATTATGTGATCGTGTCATCTTTTTAAAGCAAGGAAGAATGGTTTACGAAAGCAGAAAAAATAATCCGGACTTTAATAAATACATCATCATTAAGTTAGAGAATGGGAATGATGCGGATAAAGTTCTTTCCCTATTTAAAGATGAAGAAATTAAAAATGCCACAGCCAATGAAGTATGGGCGGAGATAGATTCGAGTAAAAGCTCCTTTGTGGTAAATCAGGCATTCGAACAAGACATGAAATTTAAATCATTTTTCATAGGGCAAAAAGGCAGCCAACTAATTTATGAGGAAATATACGAAGGTGAAGATAAATGGGGCTAATCAAATTAGAGACATTGCGATTCATTAGAAATAAAAAAAATTTGACTGTTTTTATTGCTGCTATTTTGATTGTTTTCATTTTGTTTGCAATTACTTTCGTGGGAGCAAAGAGAATGGACCCGCTCAATGAATATCAGGATAACAAATCCTCACTGGAAAATGCCATTTCACACATGGAATCAAATCCAAATAAGAGTGAAGCAAAGAAGAAAGCACTTGCGGGTTTGCAGGAGGAGTTACGCCTTCGTACAGAACAAATACAAGCTCATGAAGCAGGGGATTGGAAGCAAGAACTGAAATTGCAGATCGCTTTAGATAAAAAATTAATTGCTGGGATTAATGCCGGAACAATTGTTTTTGGTAATAAAAAAATTGTTCCGCAGACAGAAAAAGCAATACAGCTCAATACCATTCTGCTTAAACAAAATATTCATCCGGTAATAGAGTCGTTCGAAACCCCGGGTATTAACTTTACATATCGTATTCTTTTTTACGTATTCCCGTTCTTAATGCCTCTTCTCATTGCAGTTTTAATTGGTGATATTTCAACAAGAGACAAACAAGGCGGTATTAATCATTTTGTAAATGTTTTGCCAGTGAAGCTCAAGAAAATATTGGATGCGAGAATCTTCACTTCATTTGTTTACAGCCTTGCCATCACGATTGTTATCCTGGTTGTTGCGCTCATTATTGGTAGCATCATAAGCCATTTGGGGAGTTGGAAGTACCCTGTGGCGATCAATTTAAACGGGACAGAAGTATTGTGGATTTCAATTGCCCGGTTTTTGGGCAGATCGCTTTTACTAATCCTATGTCTTCTATTATTTATTTCTGTTTTCACGCAGTTTTTAAATACCTTTATTCGAAATCAATTGCTTCTGATGCTCGTTTTGGTGGCTTGTTTTTGTTTTGAGGAAATGATGAGCGGATTTAAGACAAAGTTGTATGCTGTTATGCATATCATCCCTTTTACATTTGTGGATGTGCCGAATATAGTGAATGGAGAAAGTGCAGCAAAATTCAGGAATGAGTATATCAATACTACAGACGGAGTCATTACGCTTCTCCTTTCATCTTTGCTGTTTTATTTTCTCACCATATGGATTATCCATAAGAAAAACAAAATTTAAAAAAAGCTTGACGAATCCGAAAAAAAGGGATAAATTGAACGTAAGCAATTTTTAGGTTCGTTGTGTAATTTCTTTTGCGGCGTTGATGGCAAATTTCATATTGGTGTTTTCTTATCAAGAGAGGTTGAGGGAATGGCCCGATGAAGCCTCAGCAACCTTCAATGCTTTTACGCGTTGAAAAGGTGCTAAGTCCTGCAAGTTATGGGATCATAACTTGAAAGATAAGAAGATGGTTCATGCACGAAAGGAATGGCCTTCTTCTTATTGGAGAAGGCTTTTTGATTTTAAGTGAGGGAGTGTCCATCATGTATCATACAGAAACAAAACTTGCACAAATCGGAAACCGCAGTGACCGCGTGACAGGTGCGGTGAACCCGCCTGTTTATTTTTCTACCGCTTACCGCCACGAAGGCATTGGGCAGTCAACCGGTTTCGATTATTCCCGTACCGGCAACCCGACGCGCCAGTTGCTTGAAGAAGCGATTGCGGATCTGGAGGGCGGGGACCGCGGGTTTGCGTGCAGTTCCGGCATGGCTGCGATTTTCACTGTTTTATCTTTGTTCCAGGCCGGCGATGAGTGGATTGTGAGTGATGATTTATATGGCGGCACCTACCGCCTGCTGGAGCAGGGATATAAAAAATGGGGGCTTTGTTGTAAGTACGTGAATACGTGCAACCCGGAAAATATTGAACAAGAAATCACCCCGAAAACGAAAGCCATTTTCCTCGAAACGCCGACAAACCCCCTCATGCAGCAGACGGATATCGGCGCAGTGGCTGAAATTGCGAAAAGGCACGGAATCCTGCTGATTGTAGACAATACTTTTTACACCCCGCTTTTGCAGCAGCCGATTAAAGAAGGCGCTGATATTGTAGTCCATAGCGCGACGAAATATCTTGGCGGGCATAACGACGTGCTGGCCGGTCTGATCGTGGCAAAGGGTGCTGAACTTTGCGAGCAGCTTTTTCTGTACCATAACGGTGCCGGCGCCACCCTCAGTCCGTTTGATTCGTGGCTTCTGATGCGCGGCATGAAAACGCTGGCGCTTAGGATGGAAAAACACGAAAAAAATGCAAAAGCTGTGGCGGCATTTTTAAGCGCGCATCCGGATGTAAAAGATGTGCTGTATCCGGGCCGCGGCGGGATGCTTTCTTTCCGTGTAAAAGAAGAATCATGGGTCGACCCGTTTTTACGCGGCCTGTCTTTGATTACATTTGCCGAAAGCCTCGGTGGGACGGAAAGTTTTATCACTTACCCGGCTACACAGACGCATGCCGACATTCCGGAAGAAAAACGGATTGCTTCAGGCGTAGACAATTGCCTTTTGCGCTTTTCAGTCGGAATTGAAAATGAACGCGATTTGCTTGCAGATATTGAAAAAGCTTTTGCCAACATTCACGAAGGGGTGCAAACACGATGACAAATGAAGATTATTCTTTTCAAACGAGGCTTTTACATAACAGCCATAAAATAGACCCGGCGACCGGTGCTGTGAGTGTACCGATCCAGCATGCTTCGACATACCACCAGGCGGACATTGACCAGTTCGGTAAATACGATTACAGCCGCTCGCTCAATCCAACGAGGGAAGCGCTCGAGGATGTCATCGCCGAACTCGAAGGCGGTGTCAAAGGTTTCGCGTTTGCTTCCGGGATGGCGGCGATTTCAACCGCGTTTCTGCTTTTGTCGGCGGGCGACCATGTTGTCATCACCGAAGATGTGTATGGCGGCACGTTCCGGATGGTGACAGAAGTCCTGACCCGGCTTGGTATTGAACATACATTTGTAGATATGACCAACCTTGAAGAAGTGCGGCAGGCCGTCCGCCCGAACACGAAAGCTTTTTATGTAGAAACCCCTTCAAACCCGCTTTTAAAAGTGACGGATATCCGGGCGGTGAGTGAACTGGCAAAGGCAACCGGGGCGCTCACCTTTGTCGACAACACCTTTTTAACGCCTGCCCTGCAGCGTCCGCTTGAACTCGGGGCGGATATCGTGCTGCACAGCGCGACGAAATTTTTAGCGGGGCACAGCGATGTCGTCGCCGGGCTTGCAGTTGTAAAAGATGAAGCATTGGCAGCGCGCCTCGGCTTTTTGCAAAATTCATTCGGGGCGGTGCTCGGCGTCCAGGATGCATGGCTCGTTTTGCGCGGGTTGAAAACGTTGCATGTGCGGCTGCTCCAATCACAGCAGTCAGCGGTGAAAATTGCACATTTTCTTGATGCGCATCCGCTTGTACGAAACGTGTATTATCCGGGGCTCGGGCACCATCCGCAGCATGCGTTGCAAAAGCTGGAGGCACAAGGGCCGGGCGCGGTATTGTCGTTTGAACTGGAAGATGAGGAAGCGCTCCGGGTATTCGTCAGCCATGTAAAAATCCCGGTCTTTGCCGTCAGCCTCGGCGCTGTAGAATCGATTCTGTCCTATCCGGCAAAAATGTCCCACGCCGCAATGCCGCCTGAGGACCGAAGAAAACGCGGCATCTCCGACAGCTTGTTGCGCTTATCGGTTGGCCTCGAAAATCCGGATGATCTGATTGCCGATTTCGAGCAGGCTTTTTCGTACACGAAAGCGGGCACAACCGTGAAATAATGGACAAACGGCTGCAGGGAATCCGCCCTGATCGGCGGGATTCCCCGTTTCAAAATAGACGCCCGGGCTCATTTTGAAACGGGAATGGAGGCACGTCCCGTCCGTACGTATGACAAAAAACTGCACCACAGAAGCCGCTGAAAAAGCCCGAAAGAAAACATAAAAACGGCGGGAAACCACTGTAAAAAGTGTCCCGCCGCTTTTTTCTATTTTTTGTGTAAAGGAACGAACGCTTGCATTTACAAGCCGGAAATCGGCCGGGTAATCGTCCTTCCTGGTTGCAGCGTTTCTGTCCGGCCGCCTATATGGATGTCCAGCGCATCTCCTTCCAGCAATGCCACTTTGAACGCATGGCGCGCCACTTCCACCTGAAGCTTGCGGTTTTGGTAGGTAAGGCGGAATAAATAGCGGTCCCATTGTTCCGGAATGGCAGGGTCCAGGAAAAGCCCGTTTTCTTTAATCCGGACGCCGCCGAATCCGTACACGATTGACAGCCATGTCCCGCCCATATTGGCCATATGCAGGCCGTCTTTTGTGTTGCCGTGCGTGTTATCAAGATCAAGGCGGGCCGTTTCGATAAAATAATGATATGCTTTTTCCGCTTCGCCGAGCCTTGACGCCATTATGCTGAAGATGCAGGTGGACAGCGATGAATCGTGTGTTGTGACTTTTTCATAATAATGATACGAGTTTCGGATCGTTTCCGGATCGGCCTCTTCTTCCAGCAAAAAATGCGCGAGCACCGTGTCCGCCTGTTTGCACACCTGATACCGGTAAATCGTGAGCGGATGGTAATGCAAAAGGAGCGGGTAATGGTCTTTCGGCGTATGTTCAAAATCCCAGACCGCTTTATCGAGAAAGCTGTCATCCTGTTTGTGGATGCCGTGTTTTTCATCATAAGGGAGATACATCGCATCCGCCGCTTTCATCCAGCTTGCCGCTTCTTTGTCCGTTAAACCGAGCCGCGCAGCAAATGCCGCAAAATAGGCATCATCTGTTTCTTTCAGCCAGTGATAAAATTTGTGAGCTGATTTCAAATTATATTTTGCCATCACATTTGTATAGTAATTGTTGTTGACGATGGCTGTGTACTCATCCGGCCCGGTCACATCTTCAATCGCAAATTTGCCGTCTTTTTCCCGGTAATGGCCAACCTCAAGCCAAAGCCGCGCCGTTTCCACGAGAATTTCGACGCCGTATTGCTTCATAAAGTCCTGATCTTGCGTGGCATACCAGTATTGCATATAACTGTAAGCGATGTCCGCGCTGATATGATACTGCGCTGTGCCGGCAGGGAAATACGGGGAGCATTCCGTGCCGGAGATCGTCCGCCACGGAAATAGCGCGCCTTTTTGATGGCCCATCTCTTTTGCCCTTGCCCGTGCGTGGTCAAGGATATGGTAACGGTACAGCAGCAAATGCCGCGCGAGTTCCGGATGCGTCAACAGAAACACCGGGAAAATATAAATCTCCGTGTCCCAAAAGTAATGCCCTTCATAACCTTCCCCGGACAGCCCTTTTGCCGCAATATTGCTGGCGGTGTCTTTTCCGACAGACTGCAGGAGCTGGTACAGATTGAAACGGATCCCTTCCTGCAGTTTCGGATCGCCGTCAATTTCAATGTCCGCTGTTTGCCAGTAAGTGGCTAAATATTGCTCCTGCTCCCGTAATAGTGCTGAAAAATCTTTGCCTTGCATGCTTTTTAGGATGTCCGCCGCCTTTTCTGCGGCATGGTCCCCGTGGCGGAGCGTGTCCGTGTAAATCGCAAATTTTGTAAGGGACACCGGCTCGCCGGGCTTGAAATCGATGATTGCGCGCACTTTTTGTTCGTCTTGTTCATAATGACATTCGCAAGAGGCGGAAACGGCATGGGTTGCGGCACAAGCCGTTTCAAGCCCGGAAGCAAGTGTGCGGGCACGCAGTACAACTGTCCCGCTCTCCGCCACTGCTTTTGTCACAGCCAGCCTTTTTGCATGGGCAGATCCGGTCCGCGGGTCGTTTTTATCGACATAATTTTGCACATCACCGTTGACAGTGGAAATCACCCGCACCGGCCCGGAAAAGTTTACCGGCTCCATTTTCACTTGAATCGCAAACAGTTCCCGCCATGTAAAAGAAACCAACCGTGAAAAAGTGAGCTTGATTTCTTTTCCGGAAGGCGATTTCCAATGGATGACGCGTTCGGAAAACCCGCGTTTCATGTGCAAAGTTTGGGAAAAACCGAGAACTTCCCCTTCAAAAAGGGAAAATCGTTCTTCCCCAAGAAAAATTTCGACAGTCTGCGCATCGATCACGTTCAGCATTTTCTGCCCGGTTTCCGGGAATCCGTACGCTTTTTCCCCGTACTGGATTTCTGTATTGTCATAAAAAGCATTCAAATAAGTGCCGCGGATAGAAGGGATTTCTTCCGGGTAGCCTTCTTCAAAGTTTCCGCGCACGCCAAGATAGCCGTTCCCGAGTGCAAATAAGCTTTCATTGACCAGCAACATTTGTTTGTCCAATTCGTGTTTCGTGATTTCCCATGTCATACGCTGTTCCTCCAAAAATTCCAAATTCAAAGAAGGCATGGTGCCAAGCGCCCTTTTTTTCTTATGTCCCGGACCGAAAAACCCTTTCCCAGTATCGGATTGCCTGCCGGGCCCGTAAGTTAAACAACGGCAGCTTGACAGGGATCTGGAAAATGCCGCGCGGTTGCGATACCGGGGGAGAACGCTCCGCTAGCGGAAATTTTTATTCTTTCACCCCGCCTGTTGTAAGGCCGGAGACGATTTGTTTCTGGAACAGAAGGACGATGATCAGGGTCGGGACCGTGACGACTGTGGTAGCGGCAGCGACCTGTCCCCAAAGTATTTCGAACTGGGTGCGGAGGAAAGAAATCGCGACCGGCACAGTATGGTAATTAGCGTCCGAGTTTAAGGTAATCGTCAGCAAAAATTCGTTCCACGCGGCAATGAATGTAATAATCGCAGTTGTAAAAACACCTGGCGCGGCAAGCGGGAAGACGATTCGGAACAGCGTCTGGACCGGCGTCGCACCGTCAATTTTTGCCGATTCTTCAAGTGCGAGCGGAATCTGGTTGAAATGCGTCACCAGGATCCATACCGCAGTCGGCAGGGTGATCGTCGAATACGGCAGGACAATCGCATACGAGTTCGTTAAATGCAAATGCAGGAACAAGTTATAAATCGGCCCGGTGACAATCATTTGCGGGAACATCGAAACCGCCAGAATCAGCCCGAGCAACAAGTTTTTCCCTTTAAAATCAAAACGCGAAATGGCGTAAGCCGTAAACGTGGCAATTAAAATAATGTAAACCGTTGTCGTTGTCGCAACGATAAAACTGTTTTTCACCGATGTCAGGATTCCCTTTTGGAAAATCTGCGTGTAATTTTCCCATGTCGGATGATGGGCAAAGACCCGAAAAGCCCCGTCCCCAAAAATTTCCCCGGAAGGTTTAAAGGAGGTGATAAAAATCCAGAAAAACGGAAATATCATCCCAAATAAAAAGACGGCAATCAGGGCGATGATGAGCACATTCCATTTGCGGTTCGTTTTCATGGCCATCCCTCCTTAGTTTTTATCCATCAGATTGGCACCGAGTACTTTAATGTAAATGGTTGCGATGATGGCAACGCAAATAAACATGATGATCACAATGACGGAGCCGTAGCCGAAGTTGGTTTGCCCGAACATCGTTTTGTAACCGTAGACAGACATGGTTTCTGTTGCCCCGCCCGGACCGCCGCCTGTCAGGACGTAAATCAGGTCGAAAACGCGAAAAGCGTCAAGTGTCCTGAACAGCAGTGCGACCAAAATGGAAGATTTGAGCATTGGCAGCGTAATTTTGAAAAACTGCTGGATTTTTGTTGCGCCGTCGATGGATGCGGCTTCATACAACCCTTTGGAAATGTTTTGCAGGCCGGCAAGCAGCAAAAGGGCCATATAAGGCGTTGTTTTCCAAACGTCGGCTAAGATCGTGGATACCATCGCGCCGGATCCCGTTAAAAGCAGAATGCGCGAATCGCTGATCAGCCCGATAGACTGGAAAAAGTGTGCGACAACGCCGCTTGTGCCGTCATACAAATAACTCCACATGAGCGCGGCAACCGCGGTCGGAATCGCCCACGGGATCAGCGAAGTTGTCCTTACAATGCCTTGCCCTTTGAACGCTTTGTTCATAATCATGGCGAGGCCGAGGCCGAGGACGAACTCAAGGAAAACCGAAACGACGGTAAAGAGCACGGTATTCCATAAGGCATGCCCGAGTCGTTTGTCATGCAATGCTTCTTTATAAGACTTGAAGCCGATGAAGTTGGAGGGTACAAAGCTGCTTTTGAAATCTTTAACAATTTTTGATAAATTTTTTCCGTTTTGCGTATTGTATTTGGCATTGATTTCCTTTACCAGTTTGGATGAGTCGGTATAAAGGCCCATCAGCTTTTTCTGGTCGGCCTGGCTGATTTTTTGGACGCCTTTTCTGCCTTTATACTGCTTGGCAACATCGGCAACGCGATGGACCAGCTTGTCGACTTTTTGCCGGTCGGCCGGGTCGGTGATTTTTTCCCGGTCTTCTGTCAGAAACAGCCTGACATACGTTTGCGTTTCGTCAAATAAATCGAAATTATAGCGCGGGCTCATGTACAGCCCCGATTTTTGCTGGTTATTCAGCTGGTAATCAAAAAAGGTATAGCGGAGTGACTGAAAAATCGGCCACAGCGAGAATACGCCGATAATCAACAGGGCTGGAAGGATAAATAAAAAAGCCTGCAAGCGGTTCTTCTTCATGATGCTGGCACCTCTTTTCACCGTAATGTTTCTTCCCGTACGGAGGATGCACAGTTTATGCAGCGCCCCCTCATATCTTTTTTAAAAAAGGCTCTATTGAATAGAGCCTTTCGCCGATATCAAACCATTATGAAAAGCAGGCGCCCGGGGACGGAAAGGGAGTAAAACGCGCCCCTGGACGGTTGCTTATTCGCCTGCTGCGTCCTGGATCGTTTTGGCTGCATCATCCAGATTTTGGCCTGTGCTTAAATATTTGTGGGCCGCAATTTGGATCGTGTCGGATACTTTGCTGTACTTCGCGGATACCGGGCGGGCAATCGTCGTTTTCAATGCTTTTTGGAAGCCCGGCATGGTCAGCATTTTGTTTTGTTTTTGGACATCAGGATCATTCAGCAAATCATTATATCCCGGCAGGTAACCGCCTTTTGTGGACATAATCTTCTGCCCTTTTTTGCCGGCTACGAATTTTACAAACTCCCATGCGCCTTCTACATGTTTTGAGTTTTTGTTGATGCCGAGAAGCCAGCCGCCGACAGCGCCGCCGTTTGGAAGCGGGGCAATGCCAACATTTTTGATGTCCACTTTTACACCTTCTCCGCCAGCTTTAATGGTGCCATACTGGTACGGCCAGTTCCGCGCGAAGACAGATTTTCCTTGCGCAAAGCTGTCCAGCGTTTGTTGTTCCATATAGTTCAGCAAATCTTTTGGCGCCCATGCTGCTTTTGTAAATTGATACATCGTCTCAAGGCCGCCTTTGATATCTTTATAATGATTCGTGAATTCTGTCACATTGACGGTTAAGCCTTCATATTGTTTGGACTGATAAACAAAACCGTTTGTCGTTCCGTTTTTGCCGGCATATTTTGCAGCCATGTCCCCGAGTTCTTTATAGGTGTAGTCCCCGCTTTCGAGTTTCGCTGCATCTTCCTTGCTGACAATATCGGAACGGTAATACAGAATGCCGAGGTCCGGGAAGAATGGAAGCGTATATTGTTTCCCTTCATAGTTACCGGAAGCCATCGAACCGGCATTGAACTGTTCTTTCGTCAAATTAGCATCCATCATTTTCTTGTCAATCGGGACAAGGTATCCGGCACCTGCAAATTCGCCGCCCCACACAACGTCCATGGACATGATGTCATATTCGCTTGATCCGCTGGAGAGCGAAGTCAGCAATTGGTCGTGCATTTGTGCCGAGTCATTCGTCATTTGCACCCATTTCACCTGGTACTTTTTCGATTGTTTGTTAAAAGCCGCAATGACTGCTTTTGTCGCAGGTGTACTGTCATTTTGTGCCGCGAATTTTAACACAATCTTTTTTGAGGAACTGCCGCTTTTGCTTGATTTCGAGCTTGAATTGCTGCCGCATCCGGCCAGCACGCCGATAACAAGCGTAAGCGCTACCAAAATAACGCCCGCTTTTTTCCACATATGAAAGCCCCCTTTAGTTTTGATGATTACACTTGAATATTACCCTGTATGCGCATACAATGATATTAGAATCTTTAGATCTATAATAAAATTTTTAGGTATTGGGGCGGCTCCGATGAAACAGTCTGCCATCAGCAAATCCATTATAGAACGCTACCTTTCATACCGCGTTGAACACCAACGTGAATATTTTCTCCATCCGCCTTATATGATGGAAAAGCAGTTGTTGAATGCTGTAAAAGAAGGTAGAGTGGAAGCAGCCGAATCCGTTTTGAAAACTATCAATACGCTGGAGCGGGCTAAACTTGCGGAAGAACCGATCCGCTCGCTCCGTAATTCACTCATCTGTATTTGCACGCTGTTTACAAGGGCGGCGATCGAAGCGGGCGTGCCGCCGGAAACCGCTTTTAACATCAGCGATGCGCATATTCTGGAGATTGAAAGGTTAAAGACGCAGGAAAAGCTGTTTGAACTCGAGTACAGCATGCTGCGCAATTTTACGGAAGCCGTGCAGCAGGCAAGGAAACAAGAACATCGCTACAGCCATGCGATTCATATGGCTGTGGCATATATTCATGAAAATATTTTACAGGTGATCACGCTTGAATCGCTGGCGAAACATGTTTACCTGAATCCGAGCTACTTGTCCCACTTGTTTAAAAAAGAGACCGGCGTATCGGTGACGGATTATATAAATAAAAAGCGGATTGAAGAGTCGATTTATTTTTTGCTCCATACGAATATACCCATTTCTGAAATTGCGCTTCTGTTCCATTTTTGCAACCAAAGCTACTATACTTCGCTTTTTAAAAAATATATGGGGCTCACCCCAAAAGAATTCCGGGAGCAAAACCAGTACTAGTTTTGCTGGCATGTATCCGTTTTTTAACGGTCGGCCGGCGCTTCCTTGTGATTTTCCAATGTTTAACAAAACAACAGCACCGTTTCACGTCCGGATTTCCATCAAGTTTCATTTCTTAGCCCCCGTCTGCGGGGAACGCCAAAATTCCTCCGCATATCGCCCATGCTGCGGGTCTTCCCTTTTTGCCACAGGCGTTGGCGGAGCGGGGATTTGTAATTGCCGGCGGTGCACAGAACGTATATACTAAACATGGAAACATTTCACCGTGCTAAGGAGAAAACTGTTTTGAAAAAGGCATTTGGCAATATTGAATTGACCGTGATTACAGAAGAACAATTTTTGGACGAATTTGAGAGCCGGGTACACGAAGGAATTAAAACCAATGTGTTTTTTTTAAATGCGCACTGTTACAATATCGCCCAAACCGACCGTGACTACTACCGGATTATCAATGAAGCCGACTACCTGCTCAACGACGGGGTCGGGATTGAAATCGGCGCAAAACTGTTTGATATTCCGCTTGCCGGCAATTTAAACGGTACCGACTTGACGCCGAAAATATTAAAGCGCTGTGAAAAAAACGGCTTCTCCGTATTTGTGCTCGGCGCTACCGAAACGAATTTGAAAAGTGCAATCCAACATTTCCGCAGGGACTATCCCGGTTTGAAAATTGCCGGCGCCCATCACGGTTATTTTCAATCAAACCATGAGATTGTAGAGGCGATTAACCGCTCGCATGCCGATGTGCTGATCGTCGGAATGGGCGTGCCGCTCCAGGAAAAATTCATTGCCGGCTTCGATCGGGAACTTTTCTGCACGGCACGGCTCGGTGTCGGCGCTTTTATTGATTTTGCATCCGGAAACGTACCGCGTGCCCCGTATCTGTTCCGGAAATTGCGGATCGAGTGGCTGTTCCGGCTGTTGCGCGAACCGAAACGGCTGTGGAAGCGGAATGTCGGCAGCCTCATCTTTTTATGCCGGATTTTGCGATATAAATGGAAACATTCTTAGCTTCCTTTTTCCGGCGCGGAAAGGAACGGGGCGTGCAGGGCGGGAATTCAGACACGTGCCCAAAAAAAGAAGGGAATGCCCGGCACTTGCCGAACGATAAAAGATGTGCCAATTTTTGTTTTACAAAAGGGAAAAGCGGGTACGATAATGTAATCATTTGTAAAAGAAAGGTGAGAAATATGGAAATTGATATCAAACCCGCTGCACTCTCCCAATTTAAACAAATTGAATTTCAAGAAGGCGAAGGCATCCGGATTGAGGCGGTCTTTGTCGGGAGCTGTACAATTGCCGCTGAACATTCTTTGAAAATTGACCATAAACGGGAAGATGACGATTTGTTTAATGTTTATGGTATTCCGCTCCTTGTATCGAAGGCAAGCCAAAAACAGCTCGGTGAGAAAGTCATCATCGATTACAATCCGAATAAAGGGTACAAACTTTCTTCAGATCAGGAAGTTTACCAATACAATCTTGACTTGACAAGAGCCGAGTAAAAAGAGGTGCTTTGCATTGAAAGAAACTTTTCGTGCATTGGTCATGGAAAATGCATCACAGCCGGTACTCTCCGTACAGGAATGGGATACGGGCCGGCTGCCGGCAGCGGAAGTCACCGTAAAAGTCGCCTATTCAAGTGTCAATTACAAAGATGCGCTTGTTGGCGTGAAAGGGGACTTTGTCAAATCGTATCCGTTTATACCGGGGATTGATTTGGCTGGAACGGTGCTTGCATCCGCTGACAGCCGCTTTAAAGAAGGCGATGAAGTGATCGTCACAAGCTATAAGCTGGGCACCGGGCATTTCGGCGGATTCAGTGAAATGGCGCGCGTACCGGCTGCCTGGGTGGTACCGCTTCCGAAAGGGCTGACATTAAGAGAATCCATGATTTTAGGGACAGCCGGCTTTACGGCAGCGCTATCCGTGCAGAAACTGGAAGACCACGGGCTCAAACCGGGACAAGGGCCGGTGCTTGTTGCCGGGGCAAGCGGCGGTGTCGGCAGTGTCGCTGTCGATATTTTGGCAAAAAGGGGTTATGAAGTCACGGCCTCAACCGGGAAAAAAGAGGCACACGCTTATTTGAAACGGCTCGGTGCGGCCCGCATCCTCGACAGGGAAGCCGTTACAGACCATGAAGACCAGTCGATTCGCAAAAAAGAATGGGCAGCTGCAGTCGATCCTGTCGGCGGGAAAACGACACAATACATCATCAGCACCCTCCAGTACGGCGGAGCGGTGGCAACGAGCGGTCTTACCGGTGGAAGAGAAGTCACAACGACCGTAACGCCGTTTCTCGGGCGCGCTATCAGCTGGATCGGAATCGATTCTGTTTTTTGCCCGATGGATCTCCGGGTGAAAATTTGGGAAAAACTTGCCAGCGATTTTAAACCGGAACATTTGACAAGTGAAATTGTTCGGGAAATCAGCCTTGAGCAAGTCCCGGCCGCACTTTCGGATATTTTGGAAGGCAAGCTCCAGGGCCGGACAATTGTAAAAATGTAACAAAAAAGGATGCGTGGCACTCGCGCATCCTTTTTAACAACCGCAAAAAGCGCTGGTTGAATGGATAAGGGCACCGGCTGGCGTCTTGAGGCCATTCCGCCATTCCAGGGTTCACCTTTCCTTCGAATGTACCTCCATTACCAGCTGGCATGCTTGCGAGTCCGGGTTTTAACTTTCCGCCGGCTCTACATGCACAATGACCTCATATACTTCACAATCGCTGATCAGTGAATTCTCCACTTTTGTGGAAATGTCATGGGCATGACGCAAATCAAGAGACGGATCAACGCCGATGACAAGATCAATAACCGTATTGTTTCCGTACTGCCGCGCTTTAATATCCTTCACGCTTTGGACGCCGGCTACGCTTAATACTTTCGCTTTATAATTTTCCAGCTCCGACTCATCAAATCCGTCCGTTAAAAGATGGGAAGTATCGCGGAAAATTTCCCAGGCGGTTTTGCAAATCAATAAGCCGACAACAATCGCAGCCGCCGGGTCAAGCCACGGAAGATGGAACTGCGAACCGATGATGCCGATGCTCGCGCCGATACTCACCCAGGCATCGGACAAATTATCCATCGCGCTTGCCCGCACCGCCTGGCTGTTGATGCGTTTTGATAACCGTTTATTGTACAAATAGACAAAAAACATGACAACAGCACAAAGTAACCCGGTCCATGCCGCTGCCATATCCGGGGATTCGGATTTTCCATGCACAATCGAGAGAATGGCATCATAGAGCACCTGGATGCCGACCGCCACCATAATGAGAGAAGCAACCATGGAGGCGACGTTTTCCGCTTTCCAGTGCCCGTAAGGATGATCGCGGTCCGCCGGTTTCCGGGAGAGGCGGAGCCCGATCAGGACGGCGATCGAAGACAGGATGTCCGTAATATTGTTCAGCCCGTCTGCCTTCAGGGCGTTTGAATCCGTATAGAAGGCAATCACTAGTTTCAGCACCGACAGGCTTAAATAGGCTGCCATGCTGATCATAATGCCGTACTCGCCTAATTTTAAATTTTGGTATTTTTCTTCATTCATTGCTTTCACTTCCATTTGGTTTACTTCTCTATCATAACAATGAAGTGCAGGGTGGGTCTACAGCAACGTTTTTTCCGGCCGCTATAAAAGTTAGATGCGGGAAAATCCGCCTTCTCATGCATTAAGGTCTGGGATTTCAACAAATTTATGCTAATATGGAAATAGAAAATTTTTTACAGGAGGCCAACATGAGCACTGATTGGAAAACTTCTTATGAAAAATGGAACCGCTTTGCAGAGCTGGATGCCGCATTAAAAGCAGAACTATCCGGCGTAAGCGGGGATGAAAAAAATCTGGAAGACCGCTTTTATAAAAACCTTGAGTTCGGAACGGGCGGTATGCGCGGGGAACTGGGCGCCGGCACGAACCGCATGAATATTTATACAGTCCGGAAAGCATCAGAAGGGCTGGCAAACTTCATTCTCGACCAGGGGGAAGAAGCTATAAACCGTGGGGTCGCGATCGCCTACGATTCAAGGCGCAAATCGCCGGAGTTTGCCCTTGAAACCGCAAAAACGCTCGGCAAGCACGGGATCAAAGCCTATTTATTTGATTCCCTCCATCCGACGCCGCTTTTGTCATTTGCGGTCCGGTACTTGAACGCTTATGCCGGCGTTGTCATTACAGCGAGCCATAACCCGAAAGAATACAATGGTTACAAAGTTTACGGGCCGGATGGCGGGCAAATGCCGCCAAAAGAAGCGGACGAACTGACAGGCTATGTGAACCGTGTCGAAAATGAGCTGCTTGTCGAAGTCGGCGAAGAAAAGGATCTGATCGAAAAAGGCTTGCTCGTTTATATCGGCGAAAATGTAGACAAAGCTTACCAGGACCAGCTCATCAAACTCCGCCAAAACAAGGAAGTGATCAGCTCGGTTGCAGATTCTTTCAAAATCGTCTACACGCCGCTGCACGGGACAGGCAATCTCCCGGTCCGCCGCGGCCTTGAAAATTTCGGTTTTCAAAACGTCACCGTTGTAAAAGAACAGGAGCTGCCGGATTCCGAGTTCTCAACAGTAAAATCGCCAAATCCGGAAGAACATGCCGCTTTTGAACTTGCCATCCGCTACGGCGAAGAAATCGGCGCGGACATTTTGCTTGGCACCGACCCGGACACTGACCGTCTTGGCGTTGCCGTAAAAAACCATGAAGGAAAATACGAGGTTTTAACCGGCAACCAGACAGGTGCATTACTGCTCCATTATCTTTTAACACAAAAACAAAAGCAAGGGACATTGCCGGAAAATGGTATTGTCATCAAAACGATTGTAACGTCTGAAATCGGCCGCGATATTGCCCGGTCTTTCGGCATCCCGACCATCGACACTTTGACCGGTTTTAAATTCATCGGTGAAAAAATCAAAGAGTTTGAAAAAACCGGTGCCCATACTTTCTTATTTGGGTATGAAGAAAGCTACGGTTATTTAATCGGCGATTTTGTGCGCGATAAAGATGCGGTGCAGTCGGCAGTCCTTGCTGCTGAAGTGGCCGCTTACTATAAGTCGATGGGAAAAACATTGTATGAAGGCCTGCTCGACATTTTCGAACAGTACGGCTACTATAAGGAATCCTTAACATCGCTCACTTTGAAAGGAAAAGAAGGATCGGAAAAAATCGCCGGCATCCTTGCCAACTTCCGTGCCCATCCGTTAACAGAAGTGGCGGGCATCCCGGTATCCGCCCGCGAGGATTATCAATCACAACTGCGGACCAACGCGAAAACGGGAGAAACGTCAAAAATTGAACTGCCAAAGTCCAATGTGCTGAAATTTTTCCTTGAAGACGGTTCATGGTTCTGCATGCGCCCGTCCGGAACAGAACCGAAAGTGAAGTTCTACTTTGGTGTGAAAGCGGACAGTCTCGCGGAGAGCGAACAACGGAACAAACGCCTAAGCGATGAAGTGATGAATCTCGTAAACCGTATGCTTGAATAGTATTCATGGGGGTGCCCCGGGCGGATCTGACGTCCGGGGCGTTTTTTCGCGCTATTGCAGAATACTGCCGGACTACCGCAGCCCAGGCGGAACAACGCTCATTATCACCGGCCTGGCCATCTCTCCGGGACCGCCCGTATTGCTGCCGCCCCCGTATTTGTACCGGTCCTTCTTTCCCGTTTCATGCAGGTTCAGTACGATTTTCCCTTTCTGCAAAAGCAGGCGTAGCTTGCAGAAATTTACCGAAAAAATAAGCCTGATTTTTCTTTACTTTAAAAATAAGGCATGATATATTCTGGGCAGATGCACATTTTCGGCCGGGACGTATCTGTTTGATTCAACAGAGTCCGGCCAACCGGTCCGGTTTGCGGACTGTCACCAATTTTTCGAAAAAGATAACCGGCACAGCAGGGCCATATGCGAAAATCACGGTGAAAGCCGGCAAAACAACGACCGGAACCGGCAAGGCCGGTAAAAACGGGGAATTTGCGGCCAAGATACAACCGCAAAGCATCGGCAGAAAACTGTATGTCTATGCAACCGATGCAGCGCGCCATACAGGAAAGGCCGCAGCCACAACCGTAAAACCGCCGGCACCGTCCGCACAGGGCGTTAAAGCAGGCGCAACGAAAGTGACCGGAACTGCACTTAGCGGGTCCAAAGTCTATGTCAAAACCGGAAAAACGGCAATCGGCCATGCTGTTGCCGGAAAAAATGGCAGGTTCACCGTGAAAATCAAAAAGCAAAAGGCAGGCGCAAAATTGTCGTTGTATGCTGTTAAAAACGGCATTTGGAGCGACGCTAAAACGATTACGGTACAAAAATAGGAGAGCGGATCACTCCATTCAAAACGATATCGCTTTTCAAAAGGAGCATAACGTTTCAGGGCCAAAAAGGCCGGGAGCCGTCCCGGCTTTTTTGCTTATGATAAAGGGCAAATGCCATGCTTTTTTCTTCCGCGGAAACGGCTGAAAAGGGCGGCTTTTTTTGTTGTCCGTTGGAAGAAAAACGCCCAAAAAGGATGCAACATTTTTCTTACTCATGTAAAATGGAAAGAGCGAATAGGAGGCTTTGCCATTGCTCATGAAGAAAAAACAAAGCGCGTTGGTGCTTGCAGGTCTCTGCATCCTGTTTATGGCTGCCATGTTTCTTTTCTCCAGCCAGCCCTATAAGGAACAGGATATGCGGCCGGAACTGGAAAAGCTGGTACACCTCGATGCAAACACATTGCCGAAAATCGAATTTTATTACGGGGGTGCGCTTGTCACGTCAACGCTGCCGTATGATTTTATTGAATTCTGGATCCGGAAATCCTGCCATGTGGCGGAATATGCCGTCTGTACTTTGCTGATCCTTCTAACTTTGCGCACGGTTTTGGTTCCTGTCCGTTTTGCAGTCCCGGCCGGCTTTCTGGCAAGTTTTTTCTATGCCAATTTCGACGAATGGCATCAAAGTTTTGTCAGCGGCAGAACAGGGCATTTTATAGATGTCATCACTTTTGACAGCTTCGGAATCTTGATTGGCGTCTGTCTGTTTTTATGGTTTACGCGAAGGAAAAAATCCCGATAATGCTTAACGAACGGCATTTGTTTCTTTATAATAATCGTATTGAATATACAACAGGGAGTTCTAATCTATGAGCATATCTGTCAGATTTAAAAACGTTTCGAAAAAGTATAAAATGTACCGGAGCAATTCGGAAAAAATTCTCGACATCATTTTGCCGGGCGGTTATGGCGATGATTTTTACGCCCTGCAGAACATATCTTTTGAGGCGAGCAACGGGGATGTCATCGGCGTGATCGGCGTTAACGGCGCCGGCAAATCAACCTTGTCCAATCTGATTACCGGCATTATTCCGCCCACAACCGGAACGATTGAATTAAACGGCGAAACATCGCTGATTGCCATTAACTCCGGCTTAAACAATGAATTGTCAGGCCTTGAAAATATTGAACTGAAATGCCTGATGCTTGGGTTCACAAAAAAGCAGATTAAGGAGCTAACCCCGCAAATTATTGAATTTGCGGATATCGGGCAGTTCATTGACCAGCCTGTTAAAAAATATTCAAGCGGGATGAAGTCACGGCTCGGATTTGCCATCTCGGTCAACGTTGACCCTGATATTCTTGTCATTGACGAGGCGTTATCGGTCGGCGACCAGACATTTGCCGATAAATGTTTTGAGAAGATGAACGAATTTAAGGATGCGGGCAAAACGATCTTTTTCATCAGCCACTCCATGGGCCAGGTAAAGAAATTTTGCGAGAAAGCGATGTGGCTGGAAGCAGGGGAAATTAAGCAATACGGCGCGATTGATGATGTCCTGCCAAATTATGAAAAATTCCTGAAAGAATTCAAATCGTGGCCGAAAGAAAAACAGAAAAACTTCAAACAGATGATTCTCGAAAAACGGAGCAAAGAAAGAAAAGAAAAAGTGGCAGAATAAGGAGGCGGCTGCCCGGAATGCTTGTTGCGTGCTGGGCAGCCGCTTTTTGCTTACCGGGATTTTCGCTGGAAAACCGGGAGTGGCGGCTGAAGAACGATTCCAGCCAGGCAAAATGTTTTTCGTAAAAAAGATATCAAGAATTGACAGCGCTTACTTTAAAGCGGTATAGTGAAAATGTGCACATACTCACAATGGGAGGGAATCATAATGGCCAGCTTAGAAAATAAAATTGCAATTGTCACAGGCGGCGCTTCCGGAATCGGACTTGCAACCGCAAAAGCTTTTACGGAAAAAGGGGCGAAAGTGGTCATTTCCGATTACAACGAAGAAAGCGGCAAAGCGGTTGAAAAAGAACTCAAAGAAAAAGGGGCGGATGTTTGCTTTATTCGTGCCGATGCATCTGATGAACAGTCCGTCGCCGATCTTATCGCAGAAACCGTCAACCGGTACGGCAGAGTGGATATTATGGTGAATAATGCCGGCATTGGCGTCATGGCTACAACCCATGAACTGAGCTTTGAAGACTATCAAAAGGTTATTTCCGTCAATCAAAACGGTGTATTTTTCGGTTCGAAATATGCCATCCGTGAAATGTTGAAAACAGGCGGTGGCTGTATTGTCAATACATCCTCTATTTTAGGGTACGTCGGCGAACCGGGCGCTTTTGCCTACAATGCAAGCAAAGGTGCCGTCAACCTGATGACAAAGTCGCTGGCCCTTGAATATGCATCAAAAGGCATTCGCGTGAATGCAGTGAACCCGGGGTATGTTGAAACCGGTATGGTGAATAAGGAAGCACTCGGTGACTTTTATGACGGCCTGGTCGCAAGGCATCCGATCGGCCGGCTCGGGCGTGCGGATGAAATCGCCCATGCCATCGTATTCCTCAGTGAAAATGAATTTGTAACCGGCATTGCCCTGCTCGTGGACGGCGGTTATACAGCGCAATAAGTGCGGCATAACCAGCGCCAAAAGGCATCCATCCGGTCCGGGTTGATACCGGTTGATGCGTTCAAGCCATAAACCGGCCCTCGGGAAGAATCGCCGATTTGGCCGTATTTGCAAATGCGTCTGTCCGGACAAGCCATAAAAAAACCTGCATCCGCTAAAAGGATGCAGGTTTTTTGGTTAAAAGTGCATAACCCAGATGGTTCCGTAAACAACGACGATCGCAATGATGATGCTGTAGATCATATTGCTGACATTGATCTTTCCGTTTTCGCCTTCTTTGACGTGCATGAACATAAATAATTGCACGCCAGCCTGGAGGAAGGCAAACAATCCGATTGTCCAGATGATCGCCGTTTTAGAAAGGTTGGTATATAAAGCAACATACAGTGCCAAAAGGGTCAATACGATTGAAAGCAGAAAACCGATGACATGGCCGATCGGATATTTTGAATGATGCTCCATTATTTCATCAACCCTCCTAAATAAACGAAAGTGAAGATAAAGATCCAGACAACATCAAGGAAGTGCCAGTAAATACTTACAACGAAAAATTTGCGTGCCGTCATCGGCGTTAAACCACGGCGGATCAGTTGTATAATAATCGATATTCCCCATAAAATCCCGAGGGAAACGTGGCATCCGTGCGTTCCGAGCAATAAATAGAATGCGGAAAGGAATGCGCTTGTCGGCAGTGTTGCCCCATCATGAACGTACGTGACAAATTCATTGATTTCAAAGCCGACGAAAGTTAAACCGAGAAGAAGGGTAACGATAAACCAGCCGAGCATCGCGCCTTTATTCCGGTTGCGCATATTGAAGACGGCAATTCCGCATGTAAAACTGCTTGTCAAAAGGACAAAGGTTTCAATCAGGACACCTTTGAGCTCAAAGATGTCCTGCTGAACAGGCCCGCCTGCTGTTTGGTGCTGGAGTGTGAAATACGTTGCAAACAGCGTTGCAAACAAAGTGATTTCAGCCGCCAGGAAAACCCAGAAACCGAAAATGGTTAAACGGTCCTGATTGCGCTGGTATTCGAGTGGCAATGATGTATCCAAATGTTCGTCGCTCATCGTTTTACACCTCCTGCTCTTGTATTTTCTGTGCGAATGATTTCTTCTACACTGATATAGTGCCCTTTATCCGGGTCAAACGATCTCCACGCAAGGCAGCCGAGCATCATCAAACCGCCGAGAATGGCGAGCCACCACCAGGACCAGACAAGGCCGAAACCTGCAAGTCCCATCGATACAGCGGAGAAAAATGGCATTGCCGAGTTATTTGGCATATGGATCGGTTTGTACTCTTCATCCCGGTAAATCGGTGTGCCGTTTTCTTTGTATTCTGCGAACGCATCAAGTGTAGAGACAACCGGCTGTTTCGCAAAGTTATATTCCGGAACCGGTGTAGGGGTTGCCCAATCTAATGTGCGGCCATCCCAAGGATCACCGGTCGTGTCGCGAACGCCATGTTTAATGCTGTAAACAATGTTCCAAGCCAGGACGAGGAACCCAATCCCCATGATATAGGCACCTACTGTAGAGGCGAAGTTCCAACCTGTCCAGCCAAGTCCTGCTTCATACGTGTACATCCGGCGCGCCATTCCGTCGAGGCCGACAAAGAATTGCGGCAGGAAGCAAAGGTTAAAGCCGACCATCCACAACCAGAACGTAATTTTGCCCAGTTTTTCATTCAGCATATAGCCGAACATTTTCGGATACCAGTAGTGGAGCCCTGCGAAACATGCATAGGCGACTGCCGGAATCAATGTATAGTGGAAGTGGGCAATCAGGAAATATGAATTGTGATATTGATAGTCTGCTGCTGCCATGGAAAGCATAACACCCGTAACCCCGCCGATCAAAAATGTCGGGATAAAGGCAAGCGACCAAAGCATAGGCGTTGTTGTTCTAATTTTCCCTTTATGCAATGTAAAGATTTCGTTAAATAATTTGACACCCGTTGGTATCGCGATAATCATCGTTGAGATCGAGAAGAACGAGTTTACGACGGATGTGTTCCCCATTGTAAAGAAGTGGTGAACCCATGTGAAATAACTGAAGAATGCGATACCAGCCATCGCAACGACCATGGAGGCATATCCAAACAATCGTTTACCCGAGAATGTAGCGATAATGTCCGCGTAAATCCCAAGAGATGGCAGCAACACAATGTACACTTCCGGGTGGCCCCAGATCCAGAACAAGTTTGCCCATAACATCGGGCTGCCGCCTGAACCCATGGTAAAGAAGTGTGCGCCGAAAGTACGGTCAAACGTTACTTCTGCCAAAGCCACTGTCAAAACAGGGAAAGCAAAAAGCACGATGATAAAAGTAATCAAAGTAGACCATACGAACATCGGCATTTTCATTAATGTCATGCCCGGCGCCCTCATTTTCAGAATCGTGACAATGAAGTTCACGGCTGTTGCCAGTGTCCCGATCCCGGAAAGCTGCAGGCCCATTGCATAATAGTTGTTTCCGACACCTTTTGTAAATTCCGGGCCTGCAAGCGGGAAGTAGTTCGTCCAGCCGGCAGTAGGGGAACCCCCGATAATAAATGAAATATTAAAGAGGCACATCCCTGCAACCATTGCCCAGAAGCTGAATGCGTTCAAAAGCGGGAAGGCAACATCGCGCGCCCCGATTTGGAGCGGAACAGCAACGTTAATCAGGCCGAACAAAAACGGCATCGCCATAAATAAGATCATGACAACCCCGTGGGTCGTAAAGATCCCGTCATAATGGTTGGCATCAAGCAGATGCTGGTTCGGCAGTGCAAGCTGTGTTCTCATCATTAAAGCATCGACACCGCCGCGGAATAACATTAATACCGCAACGATAATGTACATAATCCCGATTTTTTTATGGTCAACGGTTGTCAGCCATTCTTTCCATAACCATTTCCATTTCTTGAAATAGGTTAGAGAAAAGATCACAGCGGCCGCGCCAAGTGCCATGCCAACTTCGGCGGCATATATGGCCGGTTCACCGGTGACGAAAAAATCACTAAGTTTCACACTGTTTTCCTCCTATTCCAATGATTATTTTCCGCCCATATCCATACCGGACATATCGTGGTGGTGATGGTGATTTTGTTTCTCACCTTTTTCCGATTCTTCATAATAGCTTTTTTGTTCATCCGGTTTATCCCATTTTAAATGGGTTCCCGTGTAAGTCTGTCTTCCTACGAGGCCTTCTTTTTTAATCAGTTTTTCATAATCCGATTTTTTCATTTGAGGCGCTCTGCTTTTGACTTCCTTCACCCACGCATTAAAATCTTTCGGTGTTTGGGCCAACACATCGAAGTCCATCTTTGCAAAGCCTTCCCCGTTGAAGTTTGCGTTTCTTCCTGTATATTCGCCAGGGTGGTCTGCAGCCAGAATCAGCCTCATCGTCATGTTCGGCATCGTATATTTCTGTCCGCCAAGTTCAGGGATCCAGAAAGATGCCATCGTACCGGATGATGTCAATTCGAAATTGATTGGCCGCCCAGCCGGGATGTTTACATAGTTAACGGTTTCAATGCCCTGTTCCGGATAACTGAAAATCCATTTCCATTCCGATGACGTGACATAAATCGTTAAAGGTTTTTCGCTTTTCATGGATTTTGGCGTTTCTTCAACCGAATAGTTTGCTTTAACGGTTGGAATGGCAATGGCGATAATAATCAGCACCGGGATAATGGTCCACACCGTTTCCAGCACTTTATGGCCGTGGATTTGCGGCGGTTTATAATCAGCCGGCAGACGCGACGCCCTGTATTTTATCACCATATAAAGATACAACCCAAGGACAACGACGAATACAAAGGCCATTAAGATGGATGAGTAAACAATCAAATGATATTGTTCCCGCGCCATTGGGCCTTGTGGGTCGAGCACTGCAATTTTGGTGTCACATCCGCCGAGCAAAAAGAGCGATGTGAGGGACAAAAGCAGCACCAGCTTCCAAGGTAGTTTCCTCAACACATTTTTTCTCTCCTTCCGGTTTGGTAAAATAGTGTACAAATAAAAGCAAATGAAAAAAAGGTGGTACTTTTATTTTTTCACCTTTATTATGGTGCTAACCTATTTTACAATAAAAAGATATAGATGTATTGTCTTTTACCCTTATTCCGCCATGTTTCATAAAAATTTCATAAAAAGTTCATATATTTTTCATAGATTTGTCAAATACTGGCATTATCCAGAAATAATTTACAACTTTGTGAAGGAATACGGTATTTAATATTTTGGAAAAGATTTCAAAACCATTCCGGGAGGAAAAGTGTTTTTAACGTATAATGTTAAGGGAAACAGAAAGGGGTTTTACGGATGATAAAAGCTGTGATTTTTGATTTCGACGGGCTGATTATGGATACGGAATCGGAACACTATGAAGCGCTTTGTGAAATTTTTCGCGGCTACAATTGCGAGATGCCGCTTGAACTATGGGGAAAGGGGGTAGGCACGCATTCGGGTTTTAAGCCGTTTAAATATCTTGAAGAGCAGATCAAAAAGCCGCTTGATACAGAAAAACTGGACCACGAGCTGGAGGAAATGTTTTTAAAACGGCTCGAAAAAGGCGCGGCCCGCGAAGGCGTGGAAGATTATTTAAAGTCGGCCAAGAACCTCGGGCTTAAAGTCGGACTGGCTTCAAGCTCTGACAGGAAATGGCTGCACCGCTATTTGCGCCAGCTTGGCCTTCTCGCTTATTTTGACTGCATCAAATCTTCCGATGACGTTGAAAAAGTCAAACCGGACCCTGCTTTGTATTTGAAAGCGGCCGGCTGTCTCGGCGTGGAACCGGAACAATGCCTCGTCTTCGAAGATTCGCCAAACGGGTCGCTTGCGGCAAAACGCGCCGGTATGGCATGCGTAGTCGTCCCGAACCGGGTAACAAAAGACCTCAAGTTCGGCGAGATTGACCACCGCCTCGGGTCAATGGCAGAAACGCCGCTTGAAGAAGTAATCCGGTTTATTGAAAGCCGTTGACAGAACAACCCGCTTCTGCATGCCGGAAGCGGGTTGTTTGTTTCCACTATTCCTTAGTCACCAGACAGATTTTCTTCCAGCATTTGCGTGACTTTTTCTTTTTCAGCATCTGACACCGCCAAATAATAGATCCCGTCAAAGTTGGCATCGGTGCCTTTTACTTCATACTCGGTAATGTTTTTGGCGGCATTCCGGTAATTTTTCTCAATCGTAAGCATGTCATTAAACGTCATATTTGTTTTGACATTGTCGCCAAGCGTATCAAGGATACTGCTGTATTTTGCCACAGAAGAAATGCTGGTTGCTTTCCGGATCAGCGCCTCGATCACTTTCCGCTGCCGTTTATTGCGGCCAAAATCGCCTTCCGGATCAAGATGGCGCATTCTGACATAGCCGAGCGCCTGGGCTCCGTTCAGATGAATTTCCCCTTTTTTGTAATGGTACCCTTTTTTATAGTACCCTTCGTCATGCCAGTCAATTGTGTTGTTGACGGTAATGCCGCCAACCGCATTGACCAGTTTTTTCAGGGCCTGCATGTTGATTTTCACATAATAATCCATTTGGATACCGGTAAAGTCCTCAACGGTCTGCAGTGCCATACTGGTTCCGCCATATGCATATGCAGCATTGATTTTGTCATAGGTGCCGCGTCCGGCGATCAGCGCCCTTGTATCGCGCGGGATGCTGACGAGCTGTGTCGTGCCTTTTTTCGGATTAATGGTCATCACAATGATGGCATCGGAACGGCCGGTGTCATTTGCACGTTCATCCACACCGAGCAGCAAAATGGAAATCGGCTGCCCGTTCTGGCTTGAGATGCTTTCATTTGAAGTGCCTGCCAGCGATTCATGCATTTTATTAGCCGCGGCTTTTGCCGAGTGATAAACATAATAGGCGTAGCCGCCACAGGCGATGACCAGGATCCCAATTAGGCTTAAAAAGGACATCAGGATTTTTTTCTTCATCGATGGCCCTCTCTTTTTTCGTCATATAATTGTTTATTATAGCATGATTCGCTACGCTTGAATATCCTTTTTTGTCGATTCCCATCATATCCCGGTTGTATCAGGCATGGCTGTGCTGCCGCTTTACAATCATCCGCATTTTGAAAAGAAAGCATTAAGAAAAATTTAAGTTTGCGCCCCATAATGAAGCCGGAAAGCAGAACAGATGGTTCCTGTTAAAATTGGAAAACAAAAAAGGAGAACATAATGATGAAGAAGTGGATATTGCAGCCGTTTTGATTGTTGCGGCCATCGGGGGAGGGCCGCTTTTCTATGTAAAAAGCAAGGCAGACCGTGCAGACGCAAGCACAAAGACAGTCCAGACGGCCACAGTGGAGAAAGGGATGGCCGTGCCCAGCATCTTCCGGCACAGCTTTCCGGCGGCCAGCAGCAGGTGAAATAGAGCGGCAAATGAGCAGCCGCTCTTTTAGCTGTTTTACATTTACCGGTCCCGGCTTATTACCCACTCATCCTTGGGCCCGTCCAGCTCCATTTTTTGCAATTCCAGCCTCATTTTTTCTGTTTCCAGCAGGAAGTTTTCGTTTTTCAGCTTTTCGAGCTCCAGTTCTTTCTCCAATATTTGCACCTTTATTTTTTCACGCGACTTAAAGAAATTTGTGACAATTGCGACAATTGGCACCGAAAAAATTAAAATGACTGAAATCAATCCGATGAAGTCATCCATTGGCCCACCCCCGGCATATTCTTAAACCCATTATACAATAAGTGCTGCATTCTTTTTACCATTTCCGTCAAAAAAGGGGGCTCCGCCAGCTTTTTCGGGGACAGCCCTTCAGAAAAACATCCGGAAAATGAGAAAAACCGCCGGGAAAAAATGATTTTCCCAACGGTTTTTTTGTTTTAAAAAGAGCTTTTGGGATTGCTATCAGCCTGTATTCCGGAGCCCTGCGGCGATGCCGTTGATCGTAAGCAGGACCTCCATCAGCAGGTGCCGGGCTTTTTCATCTTTGTTTTCGCGTTCACGCAGTTGCGAAATAAGATAGACCTGGAACAGGTTCAGCGGGTCGACATACGGGTTGCGGAGGCGCACTGATTCTTTAATGTTCGGCGTGTAATCCAGCAACTCTTTTTGGTCCGCAATCTTTAAAACCATTTCCTTCGTCAGTTCATATTCCGCTTTGATCAGGCCGAAAATCCGGCCGGCAACTTCAGGATCTTTCACCAGTCTCGTATACTCTTCAGCCGTGGAAAGCTCCGCCTTGATCAATGCCATTTGCAGGTTATTGATCGTTGCATGGAAGAACGGCCATGATGCATACATTTCCCGAAGCAACTTGAAATTGCCGGTTTCTTCCACATATTTGCTCAGGCCTGTCCCGGCTGCGTACCAGGCGGGAAGGAGCTGGCGGCTTTGCGTCCAGGAAAATACCCACGGAATGGCGCGCAAGTCTTCAAAACGGGCGCTCCCTTTCCGGCTCATCGGGCGGGAGCCGATGTTGAGTTCGCCGATCTCATTTAAAGGCGTGGCCTGCTTGAAATAGGAAAGGAAATCAGGGTCGCGAAAGACGAGTTCCTGATATTTTTCAAGCGCATATTCGGAAATTTTATCCATTGCCGTGACGGCTTCTTCGTTTGGCGTTTTGCCATTTTTCTCGTTCTGTTTTTGTTCTGTGATGGCACACATCATCGTGGATGTCGCCTGCTCAAGGCTCCGGTAGGCAATGTCGCGCAGCAAATAGCGCGATGACAGCACTTCGCCCTGCTCGGTGATTTTCACGCCGTCGCCAAGTGTAACCGGCGGCTGGGACAAAAGGCTTGAATAAAGCGGGCCGCCGCCGCGTCCGAGTGAACCGCCGCGCCCGTGGAAAAACTTCAGCTTAATGCCGTATTTGGCACCCATTTCGTGGATCTCTTTCTGTGCTTTGTACAGCTGCCAGTTCGCCGTCATCGTGCCGCCGTCTTTGCTGCCGTCGGAATAGCCGAGCATGACTTCCTGCAGATTGCCGCGCACCTTTAAATGGTTGCGGTAAATGGGCATTTGGAAAAGGGTTTCGAGCATTTTCGCGCCATTCCGCAAGTCTTCGATCGTTTCAAGAAGCGGGGCGATATGGATCTCACTTAAAATTTCGCCGTTCGGGTAGACGCGGTACAGGCCGGCTTCTTTCGCGAGCACGAGCACTTCCAGCACGTCGCTGACCGAATGTGCCATGCTGATCAAATATACCTGGATGGACCGTTCGCCAAATGTTTGGTGGGCGCGTTTGATCATCCGGAATGTATTGATGACTTCCTGCGTTTCCGGCGTAAAAGTATCATAGATTGAAATCATCGGCCGCGGGTCGTTTAGAGCCTTCAGGAGCACCGCGACTTTTTCATCTTCGGACAGATTTTTATAGTCCTTCGCAATATTGACGTTATAAAGCACCTCGGCAAGGGCCGATTCATGCTCGCCGCTATGGTTGCGGATATCGAGTGATGCCAGGTGGAAACCGAACAACTCGACCTGGCGGATGACTTTGCGGAGCAATTTAATCGGATGCCCGGCCGGATGGTGCTGGTTCACGCTGTCCCGGATCATATACAGATCGGCAAGGAGCTCCTCTGTGGAGTGATAGCCGCCATTGTTTTTCCCCACACATTCCAGTTTATGGATCATAATCGTCAGTTTTCTGCGGTAAATTTCATCTTTTGTCGGCCATAATTTTGCAGCCGGCATTGTATTTTCTTCGCTTTCCACAGACGCAAGCAGGGCATGGCTGGCGCTTATTTTTTTGGAAGAATGGCTGAGGAGCTCCCGGAGTGTTGTAAGCGACTTTTTATATTTTTCCAATACGAGTTCACGTTGCATTTCGAGCGTTTTCCAGGTGATGTCCGCGGTCACGTTCGGGTTTCCGTCCCGGTCGCCGCCGATCCACGAGCCAAAATGAAGATAGGAAGGGACTTTAAATCGCTGTCCGTACGATTCGTGCAGATAGTCTTCCAAGTCTTCGTGTATGCGCGGCAGCACGTCGAACAGGACATTGTCGAAATAGTAAAGCCCGTTTTTCACTTCGTCGAGAACGGACGGTTTTTTCTCGCGGATTTCGGAACTTTGCCATAAAATGGTAATCTCATTCAAAATCGTTTCTTCAATGACTTTTTTCTCGTAACGGGTGTTTGCATATTCGAGCGCTTTTAAAAGATCTGCAATGCGTTTGTGGATTTGCAGAATGGTCCGCCTTGTTGCTTCTGTCGGGTGTGCCGTGATAATCAGTTCAAGCGATAAGCTGTTCAGCAGTTCTGCAACCATTTCAGCCGGCACTTTTTCTTTCCGCAGCGTTTCGATGCCATCTTCAAGTGAACGCGGTTGAACCTGGTCTGTATCTTCCGATTGGTACTCCCGCCGGCGCTTAATCCTAAAATTTTGCTCGGTAATATTAAATAATTGCAGATAGGTAGAGAAGGCGCGGATGACTTCCTGGCGTTCTGGCGAATTCAGATCTGTAATTTCTTTTTTTAATTGAAGGTAGAAAGCCTCATCGCCTGTTTCCCTCGCTTTTTGTGCCAGGGAGCGAATATTTTGGATCGTTTTGAGCAATGCTTCGCCGCCTTCAAATAGGATCACTTTATCCAGCAGCCCGGCGAGAAAATCCATGTCTGCCTGCAGTGCCATCCGGGGTGCTTTCTTTTCATCAATTTGATGCAAGGATAATCGCTCCTTTCATTTGGTAGAAAAATGCACAAAGAAAATGATACTTATTATTATACTTGTAAAATGAAAAAAGTCTAATACTTTATAAAATTAAAAAACAGCAAAGGAACATTCCCTACATAGAAGGATAAATTAAGGATAAAATGCGAACAATTAAAAGTCAACGGTAAATATCATTCGTGTTTTTTGCGGGGCAAGTACCGGGGATGGGAAGAAAAGAATTGGCGGTGAAACCGTTTTTTTCTTCTTTAATAATAAATTAAGAAATCGTTGTTAGAGTACAAATAAAGCAGCCGGTATGAAGAGAAAAGGAGATGCTTTCTTTGAAAAAAGTGCATTTATATGAAATTGATTTTATGTGAGGCTTTATTATGCTCGGCGTACTGGCTGTCCACATCACGTCCATTTATGATGCGCAATTGAATGACTGGACAGTTGCGTTTTTGTCGATGTCTGCCGTCCACGCTTCCATGCATGTGATGCGGATTTTTTTTAAGCGGGCAGATTCTGCGTTTTTGGAGGACAGAGCAGGCATTCAATCATTTGGGTGGGATCAGCCATTCATTTCTCTGCCCGGGTCAATTTGTGAAAGTGCGCACAAAAGGGAATACCGTTTACATATCTGACCTTTTCAAATAAAATCATTTGTGAAAAATGTAAACGGATAATAACGGAAAAACCGTCATTTTCCTTCATGCAGGCAGGTGAATTTTCAAATTTTCGCCATAAAATATGTGAATCTGATCACAAAAATAGTGGTATACTTACCCATGTGGAAGAAAAGAAAATGAACGGAACGATCAATTTCAGTCATAAAAGAGCATGCCGTCCATCTCTTTCACAAACCGTATGGCAGCATTTGCTGCAAAAGTTTAATCGTCCTGCTTTAAAGGAAAAGCAGTATGGAATCCATTAGGAGTTGGCACAATATCCATAGACTGGATAGGGGCCCGCCATGCCGGGCTTGCAAAACTGCTTTCATACAGTGGATATATTTTTTACTTTTGATGGGAAGGAAGATTATACATGAAAAAGGTCAATCGTATTGCAGTGGTTGGAACGGGTGCAGTTGGTACAAGTTACTGCTACGCCATGATTAATCAGGGTGTTGCAGAAGAGCTTGTTTTAATCGATATTAACGAAGCAAAAGCAGAAGGGGAAGCCATGGACCTGAACCACGGCCTGCCATTTGCGCCTACGCCGACCCGCGTTTGGAAAGGCGATTATTCCGATTGCGGCACTGCCGATCTTGTTGTCATTACGGCAGGTTCCCCGCAAAAACCGGGCGAAACAAGGCTTGATCTTGTTGCCAAAAACGCAAAAATTTTTAAAGGCATGATTAAGAGCATCATGGACAGCGGCTTTAACGGGATTTTTCTTGTTGCCAGCAACCCGGTTGACATTTTGACATATGTAACTTGGAAAGAGTCCGGCCTGCCGAAAGAACATGTTATCGGTTCGGGCACAGTGCTTGACTCCGCGCGTCTCCGCAACTCTTTGAGCGCCCACTTCGGAATTGACCCGCGCAATGTCCATGCCGCAATTATCGGCGAACACGGCGACACGGAACTTCCGGTTTGGAGCCATACAACGATCGGTTATGACACCATTGAAAGCTATCTGCAAAAGGGAACCATTGACCAAAAAACATTAGATGATATTTTTGTCAACACGAGAGATGCGGCTTACCATATCATTGAACGAAAAGGGGCCACATTTTACGGCATCGGGATGTCTCTGACTCGGATCACAAGAGCGATCCTGAACAATGAAAACAGTGTTTTGACAGTCTCTGCCTTTTTGGAAGGCCAGTACGGAAACAGCGATGTGTACATTGGTGTTCCTGCCGTTATTAACCGCCAAGGCGTCCGTGAAGTGGTTGAAATCGAGCTGAACGACAAAGAACAGGAACAATTTAGCCATTCTGTTAAAGTATTAAAAGAAACGATGGCACCTGTATTGTAAGCATGCCAGCTGGGCTTCATGGGAGGCCCGGCTTTTTCTTTGGAAAAAATCCCGGCGCCTGCCTGGAAAAGGACTGCCGAAAATGTTCACGTTTGTTCCGTGTCCGCTTCTAAATTTATGCTATACAAGTTGAACTAAAGATTCCTACTCTCTGTGTGTTGCCGGAAGCCATGATGATCATTGATTTTGACGCGAACAATTGAAATTTACTTTAATAAACTGACCAAAATATCGCAGCTGCCTCCTTCATGCAAATTGGTGCTCGGGCTTGATGTAAAAACTTAAGTTCATTTTATACGGGACCCCATAGGTGGATATAAAAAAGCAGCCTTGAATCGGTTCAAGGCTGCTTTTTCTTAATTCAATATGATCACTTTGACCGTACGGCGCCCCCATGCGATGGAAGCTTTTTTGTTCGGCATCAGGACATCGATGATATGGCCCTTAATGGCACCACCGGTATCGGCTGCGATGGCAACCCCGTATCCTTCAACCCAGACTTTGCTGCCGAGCGGAATGACCGACGGATCGACAGCGATCAATTTCATGTTCGGGTTTTTCTTAATGTTATATCCTGTAGCAGTAATGTCCGACTTCGTATCTTCATGGTTATAAGATGTTGCCGTCACATAAAAGGATTTGCCTTCTGGCGTGCTGTGGCCGGCAGATGCGGCGGGTTTGGTTCCGGCCGTTTTCTTGGCGCCGGCTTCCGCTGGTTTATCCGCTTGTGCTTCTGCGTTTTTTTCTGCTTGCACTTCTGCTGCTTTTTCGGCTTCAGCATCGCGTGCTTGTTTTGCGAGGGCTTCTTCCCTTGCTTTTGCAGCCGCCTGCTGTGCCTTTATTTCTTTTTGCAGGTTGCTGATTTTTGTATTCAAGTCGGTTTGTTTTTGTTCCGCTTGTGACAACTCATTTTGAATGCTGTCATACTTCGATTTTAGTCCCGACAATGCCTTTTCCTTTTCTTTTAAATCTGTTTGCAGTTTTGCTTGGCTGCTTTTTAAGTTTGCCTGCTCCTGTTCGAGCACTTTTTCCTGGTCTGCAATGGCTTTTTTATCGGCTTCAATTTTCGCAAGGTCTGCTTTTTGCTGATCCAAAAGGCTTGTATCAGCGTTCAGCAGGGTCGCGACTGCACTGACCCGGTTGATCAGGTCGCCAATGCTTTCCGCGTTTAAAATCGTTTCAATCACATAGTCGTATTGGTTGTTTTTTTGCATGGCAACGAGGCGTTTTTTAATCACGCCTTCCCGTGCAGAAACTTGGTCCTCCAGCTTTACAATTTCCTCTTTTTTCTTTTCGATAGAATCTTTTGCTGACTGGATTTTCGCTTCGGTTGCTGCGATATTATCTTTATTTTTTTGAATGGACGATTGCAATGTATTCCAGTCTTTTTGCAAATTCTCCATTTTGCTTTCGACGGCTTTTTTCTCCGATTCTTTCTTTTGGATGGTTTGCGTATTTTCATCCAATTTTTTCTGTAAGGAACCTTGATCTGTTTCTGCATAGGCATTTAGTTGTGCCGTGCCAACGAATATGGCAAACGCCATAACTGCAATTCGCCTTTTTAAGTGCATAAGACAACTCCCTTCTCCGTACTCTTGTTATAACACAAATAGGTAGAAAGGAAGATTACAATACGATTAAATTCATATTACGAGAATGAAAACGGACTCAAATCATGTGAAAAAGGGAAAAGATAGATTTGGGTGCTTTTTCGGCTGATGGTGGGCAGTTATTAGACTTCTGCCTCCGTCAGCAGAAACGGGCGTATGAAAAGCAGCAAAAAGAAATAAAGCGGGTACAGCGGCAGATCACTGTGCTCAAGCAATGGTCGGATAAAGCATATCGAGAAGTGGGAAAAAGTGATAACATAAAAGAATTCGAGGGGGTAAAGGCAAAGAAAATAGATAAAAAGAAGCAGGGATCAGCTTCTTTTTCAATTCAGACAGGATGGGAAGGAATATTCTGTGCCTTTGTGCCGGTCAAGGATTCTTTTGATGTTTAAGAAGTCCAAAAGTAGTGCTGAGCTTTTCGATTTTCATTCATGTATAGCCGCGCCGTTTTGGTATGATGATAAAAGCAGCTTTGTATGAAGAGAGGAATTTCTAATGGAAATGGTGGAAAAAGCAATTGAATTTGCGGCAAAAGCACATGAAGGCCAATACCGGAAAGCGTCCGACCTGCCGTATATTGTGCATCCGTATGCGGTTGCCATGATGCTTTTAAAAGAAGGCTGCCGCAAAGAAGTGGTCGCAGCAGCGCTTCTCCATGATACGGTTGAAGATACTGCGGTGACAAACGAGGAGATAAAAGCCGAGTTTGGAAGCAATGTTGCCCGGATTGTTGAAGCCTGCACTGAACCGCCTAAAAATGTGCGGTGGGAGGAACGGAAGCAGCATACCATCGAGCGATTAAAAACGGCAGAAGAGGAAATTTGTATGCTCATATGCGCAGATAAACTCCATAACTTGAAAACGATACACGAAGAATTGCGAAAAAGCGGGGAAAGCGTGTGGAATGCGTTCAGCCGTGGAAAAGAAAAACAGGAATGGTACTATAGAAAGATTGCAGAAACTATTGCGTTGCACCATTCTTTTCCTTTACTGGAGCAGCTGCAGTCGGAAATAAAGCAGGTTTTCGGCGTTATCCGGACATGAATAAGTGCAGGGCAAGACATTGCCGGTGAAATAACGGACTTGTTGCTTGAAAAACTGCGAATATGGGCACCGGCCTTCATTCATCATATTAACGTTACCTGTGCGAAAACGGAGACGCACAGGCTTTTTTGCGTGTACATGACAGCTCAAGCGGTTGGAAAACATAAAGATACAACAACACTTGGAGGCTGCCAATGAAAAAGGTATGGAAGATTTATGCAACTGATTTGAAAAAAATGACAACAAACTGGGCAGCAAGCCTGATCATTGCCGCCTTGATCATTCTTCCATCATTGTATGCCTGGTTTAACATCAAGGCATCCTGGGACCCATACGGCCACACAAAAGGAATTGCGGTAGCCGTTGTGAATTTGGACCGGGGGACAGCGATCAACGGAAAAAAAGTACACGCCGGGAATGAAGTTATAAAAAAGTTGAAACAAAATAAAGCGCTCGGCTGGAGGTTTGTGCAGGAGAAGGAAGCCGCACGCGGCGTAAAGACCGGAGAATATTATGCGAGCCTGACCATCCCGGAAAATTTTTCGGAAAAACTGGCTTCCATCCTGGGTGATAAGCCGGAGAAACCGGTCATTACTTATACCGTTAATGAAAAAATCAATGCGATTGCGCCTAAAATAACAGGGTCGGGTGCGTCTGCCATTACACAGCAAATTAGTGCGCAATTTGTAAAAACCGTTAGCAAAGCGATTTTTACAATGTTTAATCAAATCGGCATTGAACTTGAAAGGGATTTGCCGGATATTGAAAATTTTAAAGCATGGGTTTTTAGATTGGAGGGAGACATTCCGGAGCTTAACCGGATCATCAGGACGGCAGATCGGGATATTACGAAAGCAGACGCAGTAAGAAAACAGGCAGAAGGCGCGATGCCCGATGTCCTGCTGCTTGCAAAACACGGCAAAACCGTCTCAGGGGACATGTCCCGCTTTTTTGGAAACACTGGAAGTTTGCTTGAGCAGACGGATACCGTGATCAAAACCGGACTGGAAGCACTGAATGCCGCCCCTGCTGTCTCGAACCAGGTGAGTATGCTGGCGGACAAAACGAAAATTGCAGAAACAGCGCCAAAAAATATGATGATCTTGCAAAATAGCAAACAGATCTCTGACGCGTTCAGTGATTTGCTCCGAACCGCTGCTGAAGAAACCGGTTCGGAGCATCTTAAGCGTATGGCAGCCCGGTTTACTGCACTCAGCCAATCCTTTCAAAAACAGCAGGACCTAAACGGGAAAATTCTCCAACAGGCCCATAACGGGTTGCTGCCGGAAGCATTGCAGGCAGATCTAAAGCAAGAAGCCGGCCGTGCCGGGGTCATTGCAGGCAGCCTGATTGGAAACGATGGTGCCAACATCGCCGCGGATTTAAAAACATTTGTGGCGCAAGCCGGGCAGGACAGTGCAAAAGCAAATAAACTGTTTCAGAAATTGGAAGGCAGCCTGCCGGATATCCAGGCGATTCTCCGCGATACGAAAACTGGGCTTGCAATCGGGAAGGCAAAATTGAAAACGGCTGAAACGGAACTGCCGGCTGCTGAGAGAAAAATCAGGGAACTGGCTGATAAAATCCGGTCGTTTGAAAAACAGGGCAATATAGATCAGTGGATTCAATTGCTGAAGAACGATGCACAGGAAGAAAGCGGATTTTTAAAGCAGCCGGTATCGCTGAAAGAAAAAGTGCTATACCCTATCAAAAATTACGGTGCGGGTATGGCTCCGTTTTATACGGTCCTGTCTTTTTGGGTGGGGGCAATGTTATTGGTATCCCTGCTGTCGGTTGAACACCATCATGGCGGCGCATATGCCAGCTGGCAAGTCTATTTCGGCAAACTGCTGCTGTTTTTAACGATTGCGCTTTTCCAGTCGGCGATTACGGCGGCGGGTGATCTTTTTATTTTGCATGTGGATGTGCAAGAAAAAGCCTGGTTTATTTTGTTCGGTATCGGTATTGGCGCTGTTTTTAATGTGATGGTCTATACACTCGTTTCTGTTTTTGGCAATGCGGGAAAAGCACTTGGTATTGTCCTGCTTGTCCTGCAAATTTCCGGGTCGGGCGGCACTTTTCCAATCCAGATGGAACCGTCTTTTTTTCAACATATTCATCCGCTTTTGCCATTTACTTATGGGATTGGCTTAATGCGTGAAGCGGTTGGCGGAATGCTGATGGAAGCAGTGATCACAGATATCGTTTATCTGGCAGGATTTCTGGCAGTTGCGCTTATTTTCGGGACTGCAGCCAAGAAACTGCTCAGCCGTATGACCGAACGTTTTGCAAGAAAAGGGAAAGAAAGCGGGTTGTTCGAATAAACCATATGAAAAAAGCAGAATAGACAAGAAAAATGAAAAGAGACATGAAAAGTGATGTTGGCTTATAATAAGAAAGAAGAATATTTAGGAGGGGATTCAATTGGCGATTGCCGATATTACGATATTTCCGGTCGGAACGGATTCAACAAGCATCAGCAAATATGTGGCGGAGATTGAGAAGGCGCTCGGAAAAGAACAGGGAAGGGTGAAAATCAAGCTGACTCCGATGAGCACTTTAATAGAAGGGGACATCCATGACCTGTTTGAAATCATTGAAAAACTGCATGAAATCCCTTTTTCACATGGCATAAAGCGCGTTGAAACGAATATCCGCATCGACGACCGCAGGGACAAACAGCTCACGATGGAAGGAAAACTGGCCTCCGTCGCCGAAAAACTTGACCAATAAAAAACCGGCACAAGGCCGGTATGATAAAAGGAGGTTTGGCCAGGCTCTGGGGGAAGCCCGGCCAAATATGGTTTGCTGCAATTCCTTGCCGCTGTCCTAAATGTAAAACATGAAAAAGAAAAACTTGTGAAATGAACATGATAAAATGATGAGAATTTCCCCGGAAAAAACAAAAAGCGGACCGGGGCCCGCCTTTTGAATTGCCAAAATTTTATCCGTGCAAAAATTTTACACAAACCGCTTCCGGAACGGGGACATCCTTTTGCAGCAAAGTGAGGATCCCGGTTTCTGGATCGCGGGCGTATAAAACGAGCGTGCCCGATTCCTGGTTTGCAGCCACGATAAATTTTTCGGTCGGGTCAAGCACAAAGTCGCGCGGCCAGCTTCCTTCGGTTGAGGTGTACTCGACAAGGGACAGTTTGCCGTCCGGCCCGGCTGCAAACACGGCAATGCTGTCATGGCCGCGGTTTCCGGCGTAAACAAAACGGCCGTCGGAAGAGAGATGGATTGCGCTTCCCTGGCTGTTTTCCGTAAAATCTTCCGGAATCGTTTTGATATACTGGACATCTTTAAACGTGCCGGAAGCTTCGTCAAATTCGAGCACAATCACTTCATTGCTCAATTCTGTCATGCAGTAGGCAAATTTCCGGTCCGGATGAAAGGCAAGATGGCGTGGGCCGCTTCCCGGGCGGACGGAAAGGACGGCTTTTTCCGTTAATTTGCCGCCATCATGTGCGTACGTTGTAATCGTATCATTGCCGAGGTCCACCGCAACGACATATTTTTCATCCGGGGTAAAGCCTGCAAAATGGACGTGCGGTTTTTCCTGGCGTTCCGGGTTCGGCCCGGAGCCAGTATGTTCGATAACACTTGCTGCCGGCTGCAGGCTGCCGTCTTCGTTTGTCAGATAGGCGTTGACCGTCCCGTTATGGTAGTTGGCGGAGACGACCGTTTTCTTTGCCGAATCCACGCTGACATGGCATGGGGAGGCGCCGCCGGATAATTCTCGGTTCAATTCCGTTAGAGCACCGCTTTCCGCATCAATTGAAAAAGCCGCAACCCCGCCCTGGCTGCCTTCTTTGACAACGGCATACAGATTGCGGTTGTCTGCCGTGATATTGAGATAAGTCGGGTTGTCCAGTCTGGCGGCAACTTTTACATCTTCAATTTGCTTTTTTTCTGTATTGAGGGTAAAGGTGTAAATCCCTTCGCTGGCGCCTTTTGTATAGGTGCCGGCATACCCTGTCCATTTTGTTTTTCCCATGGCTGATGCTCCTTCCAATCTGTAATGTGAATATTATAACATAGAAAACGTTTCCCGTTCATTCAGGCGCATTTCCTGGTACGATGTCATGAGCGAAAAACAGGGTGATAAACGGGAAACATGCTCAAAATTGCCGGCATGCAAGCGGAAATATGGCAAATGTTTCATTTTTGTATCAAAATTGAAAGCGAACTGAAATTTTTTGCCGGAGATGTTTTGATAAAATAAAGTAATCGACAAAATTCTACACATCGCTGCATCCCGGATGCAATATGATAGAGATATAAAAGGCCGTGTGAGGAGGAAAATCATGAAGCCGGAAGACCAGTTTGTCCAAAAATGTTATTATGAAACGTTTATCAAAGAAGGGGAAGAGCGCCATCCGCTTGAAGTGCTCGGGGAAGCGTTCGAAAAAGAAAACGCCCTTGAAAATGCCGATCTTTCCTATATCCGCTTTGCACAAGGGGAAATTTATTTTCATTATAAAGATTATGAAGCAGCCGTTTTTAAATGGGAAAGCATACATAACGACTTTGAACCTTGGGCGCAAAAAAACATGGGGGATGCTTATTTTGAACTCGGTCTCAGCAGCATGGCCGAAGAAATTTACAAGTCGGTTCAAACAGACTCCATCGTGTTAAAGACGGAGATCGCGCTTCAGCTCATCTCGCTTTATATGGAGGAGCAAAAGCATGATCAGGCTGTCCAGACAATCAAACAAGCGGTCGCCATGAACCCGGATTATCCGAATGTGACGAAAATCGCCCGTGCCTACTTTGAAAAAAACGAAGACTGGATGAATGCGGTTGAACTGGCTGTCAATGAATCCATCCGCACTGAATCGCTGTTTTGGTTTCAAATTTTAAAGTCGTATATTGAAAAAGGGCATACCAAGACGATTACGCCGGATTATTTTCGGGATGCGCTGTCCGTTTTATACAAGGTGGATCAAATTCAGTTTGAACAACTTGCGGTTGCGCTTTGGCGGTCTTACGAAACGGAGGGCGCGTATCTCGGCTGGCTCCGCGAATTCAACGACCTTTTCGCCGGGCTTGAACTCCATTCGCTTGAAACGTGGCACGAGCTGTCTGCCATTTACGGGGAAACCTATCTTTCTTTAATCAGCGGCAGCTATCTGTTAAAACAACTGGCACCGGTGATGCCGGGCATTTTAACGAACTGGCTGCGGATCACGGACCAGGCGCACGCCCTTCAAGCATCCACTGCGGTTCTCGCATGGGGCGATCTTTTTCCGGGTAGCATCGGGCCGCAGCAAATTGCCGATGCGGAAACGATTTTGCATCATGCGGAGCAAACATTGGACCAGCTTGAATATGCGCTCCGGCTCTTTGATTCCATTATGCAATGGGCAAAAAGGAACGGGCTATCTGTCAGCACCCGTTTGAAATGGATGGCGAGGGAGCTGATTGACTTTGATGTCCAGCATATTCTCGTTGCCGGCATGAACGGCAGCGGCAAGACGGCCTTTATCCAGTCGGTGTTGGCCGACCCGCTGCCCGAACGGCCGACACAGTTTGTGATGGCGGTGCGCCATGATGATGAACATGCACTTTCTGTGATCTCGGACAAAGGCATTTCGCCTGTAACGGAAGAGGACAATGCGGCGCCGGAGCCCGGAGATATGCTTGAATGGCGGGGCCCGAGCCGGTTTTTGGAAGAAAATGCGCTTATTTTTATCGATACTCCCGGGCTGAACGGGCCGGGGCGGGGAAAGGCATACGAGTATTTGCGTTTTGTTGACGGCGTTTTATTCGTTTTAAATGCAAATGATCCCCTTACAGACAAAGAAGCGGATATGTTGTTGAAAATGAAGGAACAAGTGCCCAGGTTAACGATTCACTTTTTGCTGTCCAAAATGGATATGATTTACAGCAAGCAGGAAGCGGCAGATTTAGTAGAAGAAACAGTACAAAAGGTGAAAACGATTTTTCCGGAGGCAAACTTGCACCCTTATACGTCCAATTATGCATCCCGGGAAGCAGGACTGGATCTTGCCCGCTTTTTCCGGCAAAATTTCAAGCCGGAAAACCTGGAAGAAAGCCGGATTGAAAAACTTTCGCACTGCATCCGGGAATCGATTGCCGATCTGCTGAAACAAAGGCTGCAAAATGAACAGCATCTGGTAGAGTCAATCAACCGGCATGAAGATCTGTACGCAAAATTAAACGGAGCGGCAAACCAGCTTCAGGATGTCATCCATGAACAAACCGAGCTTGTCCGCTCGTCCTATCACAGCATGACGCGGAAAATCCGCGATGAACTGCAAAATAAGATTCCGGAAATTTTACGGAAAAGCGCCGATTTTATTAAGCCGGACAGTGATTTTCGGAAAATTCATCTCGAGTTGAATGAAGAAATGAACAACCGGATCCGGCACTTTTTGCAGACGTCCATTTCCCCGAAATACGAGGAGCTGGTGACGGAGTGGATAGAAGCGTCGGAAAGGGAATTGCAGCAAAGCCAGGATTATCTTGATGAAATGGCGGAAGGGTTTAACAAGTTGTACGGGGAAGAGATTCTTGCGCTTGCCTGCGATTTTAAAATTATGGAGGACTGGCGGCGTGATGCGGATCGGATGGCAAACGGAATTCCTTTTGAACCGGTCAATATATTGTTGCGCCATACGCCGCAGCAGGTCCTGTTAAAGAGCGCGGGCAAATTGTTTGGTGTGCTTTCGCAAAACAAAACAATGCTGTATAACCGCTATAAAAAATTTATCGAAAGCGAAGATTATACGGAAATTGCAAACCTTGTCACGAATAAAGTGATGCTGCAATTCGAGCTGTTTGAACAAGGGCTTGAGCGCGATGTCCGCCTGTTCTTTAAAAATCCGGAAACGGTTCTCCGCGAAACGATTGCGGAAACAGGGGCGGCCATTGCCGAGACAAAAGAGATGCTGGAGAATATGAAAGAAAATCCGGAAGTGTATCAGGATCCGCTGAAATTATTCGAACTGAAACTCCGCCAGTTTGAATGGATGCAGCTCGGACAGAAAACAAGCGGGAAAGTGTAAACTTTTCGCAAGACGATGACGGGGCAGGCACAGGGCTTAAGGGGAAACAGGGCTTGCTGAACGCATGGCGAAAGTGCGGATTCAGTAAGCCCCAATATGATCAATAAATGAACCGCCTGAATTTCGCCGGAAACACATGCATGAACCGGTTTGGGAACAGAAAATGAACCGGCCGGATGTTGCGGAAAGCAGATGGATGGAAGCGGCCGAAAATTGTTGAATGAACAGCGCCCATATGCGGCGTTGTTTTTTTATCCTATTTTTCGGGTGTACCGGGCGTTTTCACCTGAAGCAGCGTGGGTTCTAAAAGTGTATTAAAGATAAGCTCCTTTTGGCAAAAACTTGACACTTGTTCGCAATATATTCCTGCTATGATGGATGATACATTCGTGATACTATTAAGATACAGTTTATACTTAGAAATGGGGTGGCATTTTGAAAAGGATTGACCGCATTTACGCGTATCTTGTTGAACAGTCGCAAGGCAAAACGCTTGATGAATGGATCCGTATAGAAGGATTTACAGCTTCGGATATCGCAAAAGACCTTGGCATTTTAAGAAACAATGTCAGTGCCGAGCTGAACAAGCTGTTGCGGCAGAAACGGATTATCAAAATAAAAGGCCGCCCGGTTCATTACTTGGTCAAACAAATCATGGAAGACCTTCTCGGAACGAAATTGCCGGAAGATCAATATGAATATGAAAATATACTTGAAGTGACGGGCGGGCAATCCCCGGATCCGGGCAACGGTCCGTCCGCAAATCATGATACCGCCTGGGAAACGAATCCCTTTGATGACCTGATCGGTTCGAAAACAAGCCTGAAAGTGCAGGTCGAACAGGCAAAGGCGGCCGTCCTCTATCCCCCGCACGGCCTTCATACGCTCATTGTCGGCCAGACTGGTGTCGGGAAAACGCTGTTTGCCAATTTGATGTTCAATTATGCAAAACTGGCAGCCCCGTTTATGGACGAAGACGCCCAATTTATTGTCTTTAACTGCGCGGATTATGCGAATAACCCGCAGCTCCTCATTTCCCACATTTTCGGTCATATTAAAGGCGCCTTTACGGGTGCGGACAGCGAAAAAGACGGCCTTGTTTCCAAAGCGGACGGCGGCATGCTGTTTCTCGATGAAATCCACCGGCTCCCGCCTGAAGGACAGGAAATGCTCTTTTACTTTATGGATACGGGGACGTATGCAAAGCTTGGGGAAACCGAACGGAATCGCAACGCCAATGTCCTGATCGTCGGGGCGACAACGGAAGACCCGGAATCTTCCTTGTTGAAAACGTTTGTCCGCCGTATTCCGATCCTGATCCGGATTCCGTCTTTTGAAGAACGGCCGGCAATTGACAAGATTGAGATTCTGAAATTCCTGCTTGCCATTGAAGCAAACCGCGTCCAAAAACCGATTAAAATTGATGCGGAATCGATGAAGGCGTTAATTGGCAATACGTCATACGGTAACGTCGGGCAGTTGAAATCCAACATCCAGCTTGTCTGCGCCAACGGTTTTCTGCACTGCCTGCACGATGATGTCATTACCATCCACTTTAAAGATCTGCCATCCGAACTGAAAAACGGTTTCTTCTATTTTAGTAGAAAACGCCAGGAAATCCAGGAGCTTTCCGATTTAATTGATTCCTATTTAACGGTTTATCCGGAAGGGGAAAACAAGGCGCTCTTTGAAGAAGACCCGTACGAACCGGATTTTAACCTGTACAACATCATCGAGGACAAAGTCAGTTTTATGATGGAACAGGACGTGTCGGATGAAGACATTAACCGGTTTCTGAAATTGGACATCGATATCCATTTAAACAAGTTTTACAACAAGTTTTCAAGCTATGCGCTGAACCGTGAGAAAATCTTAAAAATTGTCAGCGAAGATATCCTTAATTTCAGCGAAGAAGTGCAGGATATTGTGGAAAAACGGCTGAAGTGCAAAGTAAATGAACGTTTTTTGCTGGCGTTCAGCCTGCACTTGACTTCCTTCCTGAAGCGGGTAAAAAACCAGCAGGTGGCCAATTATACGAATATCGAAAATGTCATCAATGACCGACCGCAGGAGTATCAGCTGTCACTTGATATTTGCAAAATGATCGGGGAAAAATACCGCGTGCATGTACCGGTAAAAGAAGCCATGTACTTAACGATTTTGCTCACATCTCTTATAGACGAACAAAAGGCCGAGCAGGTGGCGATCCTCGTTGCCGCGCACGGGTTCAGCACCGCAAGCAGCATGGTAAGTGTTGTGAAAAGCCTCCTCGGTGAATCGAATGTGGACTGCATTGATATGCCGCTTGATATGGACCCGAAATATGTTTTGGAGGAAATGAAGAGGCGGGTAAAAGAAATTGATATGGGAAAAGGCGTCCTGCTGCTTGTCGATATGGGCTCGCTGACCGGGTTTGGCGATGTGATTACACAGGAAACGGGCATCAAAACGCGGACCATCGATATGGTGACAACGGCGCTCGTCATTGAAGCGATCCGCAAAGCGACGATTATGGAAATGGATCTCGACGATATTTATGAGTCATTAAAGGAATTCCGCGGCTACGGATCTTACCAGATGGAAAGCAAACCGCGGGAAACAGGGAAGCCCGTGAAACCGCAGGCCATTCTTTCCGTCTGTTCAACAGGGGAAGGGACGGCGGAAAAATTAAAGCAGCTGATTACAAGACTGCTCAAAAACATCGGCAAAACCAATATTGCCGTTATCCCGCTGCCAATCAACGAAGTAGAAGAAAAGAAAGAAATGCTGATGCAGAAATATGACATTTTGCTCGCTGTCGGGATTGCCGATCCGAAAGTCCAGGCACCGTTTGTTCCGCTTGAATCTTTGTTTATGGGCGACGGGGAAACGCAGGTCACCCATCTCATTCAAAACCACCAGTTGCTGAAACAACCGCCAAGGTCTCCGGCAATGGTGCGGGAAATGACGGAAGAAAGCCTGAATGAATTTTTAACCTTTTTAAATCCAAAGAAAGTGATCACAGCGATTACGGCGTTTGTCACTGTCCTTGAAAAAATAGCGGAAAGGCCGTTTAACAACGCATCGAAAATCAATATGAATATTCATATCGGTTGTGCGCTCGAAAGAATGGTCACCCATTCTGGCCTCATTTACAAAAATGACATCACGCCGGAAAAAACTGCTAAAATCAAAAAATATAAAAAGGCGGCGCAAATTTTTGAAGACCAGCTGAAATTGAAGCTGTCGGACGATGAACTTTATTATATTGCCGACATGATCGACCATTTATCTGCCGAGCAAACTGCAGCCGTGCGGTAATTTTTACCTGCAAATAGATTCTCACTATTTGCAGGCTTTTTTTATGCCGGGGAAAAAGACGGAGAGATATCCCTGATACGGAATGCACATGCAGGTCAAAAGTATCAAAATGATACAGGTATTGCAGAACTTTTTAATACAGTAGCGAAATGGAAAATAAAACCCTTTTTCAATGTGTATTAAACAAACGGTTTGTGTATCATAAGCATAAAAGGATTTCTGAAAACGCTTATTTGACAACGGTTGTTTTTTGATACTCAAAAGTTGGCACACATCTTGCATTATAATAGGCGGAAAGGCAAGTTTTTTACGATTGATTAGCAGGAGGTGGTCGGATGGCATTGGATATACGGCTTGCGCGCATTGATGATCGTTTGATTCATGGCCAGGTTGCCACGGTTTGGTCGAGGGCAGTGGGGATTGACCGGATTTTAGTGGCCAATGATGAAGCCGCCAATGACGAGCTGCGAAAGCTTTTATTGAAGCAAGCGACACCACCGAGCATCAAATCACATGTCATTACGAAGCAAAAACTGTTTGAACTTTACCAAAACCGGCTGTTTGACGAAATGAAAGTGATGCTGCTGTTTGTTTCGCCGCAGGATGTACTGGAAGTTGTCCAGGCAGGGGTTGGTTTGAAATCGGTCAATATCGGCGGCATGCGTTTTACGGAAGGCAAGAAGATGATCACCAATTTTATTTCAGTCAATGAGGATGATATCCAGGCCTTTGCGAAGCTGGCTGCACGCGGCATCGAATTGGAAATCCGCCAAGTGCCCGCCGACCGGAAAATCGATTTGATGCAGCTGATCAAAAAGGAAAAACGGCTACATCCATGAATTTAGTTACAGGTTCTTTAGAACTTATTTATAAGATTGATACTGTAACAATACGATTAGGGAGGTAAGAAGATGGTAGGAATTATCATTGCCAGTCACGGCGATTTCGCCAATGGTGTCTTGCAATCCGGAGAGATGATCTTCGGAAAGCAGGAAAATGTAAAAGCTGTTACATTGATGCCGAGCGAAGGCCCTGATAACGTAAAGGCAAAAATGAAAGAAGCAGTCGCCTCTTTCGACAACCAGGATGAAGTCCTCTTCTTAGTCGATCTTTGGGGCGGAACACCTTTCAACCAGGCCAACAGCTTGTTTGAAGAACACAAAGACAAGTGGGCCATCGTCTCAGGCATGAACTTGCCAATGCTCATTGAAGCATTTGCAGCACGCGCCACGATGAACAAAGCCCAGGACATTGCCGCGCATATTTTAGGCGCAGCGAAAGAAGGCGTGAAAGTAAGGCCTGAAGCATTACAGCCGGCCGCACCTTCCAAGCCTGCCGGAAAACCGTTAACGGCAGGGGCTCCTGGCAAGTTTGAATACGTGCTGGCACGGATCGACTCTCGCCTGCTCCACGGACAAGTCGCAACATCTTGGACAAAAACGACACGGCCTACACGTATCATCGTTGTATCGGATGCGGTAGCGAAGGACGAACTTCGGAAGAAACTGATTCAACAGGCTGCGCCCCCTGGTGTAAAGGCACACGTTGTTCCTATCCGTAAAATGATTGAACTTGCGAAAGATGACCAGCATTTCGGTGGCCAGCGCGCCCTGCTTCTTTTTGAAAACCCGCAGGATGTGCTCCGTGCAGTCGAGGGCGGCGTTCCATTGAAAACAATCAACGTCGGTTCCATGGCACACTCGCCGGGCAAAGTTCAGCCAAACAAGGTGCTGGCATTTAGCCAGAATGATATTGATGCTTTCAAAAAAATGAAAGAACTGGGGCTAAAGTTTGATGTGCGCAAAGTTCCGGGCGATGCAAAAGGCGACATGGACGAAATTCTCAAAAGGGCTCAGGAAGAGCTGAACAAACAAAAATAATCCTGCCCATCAGGAGAAAAGGGAGGACGACTCGTTATGGATTTAAATATTGTCCAAATGATACTAGTCTTTATCGTAGCATTTTTAGCTGGTATGGAAGGGATTTTGGACCAATTCCAGTTCCATCAGCCACTCGTTGCTTGTACGTTAATTGGCCTCGTTACAGGTAACTTGGTGCCATGTATTATCTTAGGCGGTACCCTGCAAATGATCGCTTTAGGCTGGGCAAACATCGGGGCTGCCGTAGCGCCGGATGCTGCGCTTGCATCCGTTGCATCTGCCATTATCTTAGTTTTAAGCGGCGCAGGCAAAGCCGGTGTATCTTCTGCAATCGCGATTGCCGTTCCGCTTGCGGTTGCCGGCCTCTTATTGACGATCATCGTTCGTACCATTGCAACAGGGATTGTCCACTTAATGGATGCCGCAGCGCGGGAAGGAAACATCAGAACAGTTGAGTTTTGGCATATTGTTGCGATTTGCCTGCAAGGGCTGCGTATTGCGATTCCGGCAGTCCTGGTTTTAGCCATTGGTGCAGGACCGGTGCGTGACTTGTTATCCGCCATGCCGACCTGGTTGACAGACGGCCTTGCAATCGGCGGGGGAATGGTCGTTGCTGTTGGTTATGCAATGGTCATTAATATGATGGCGACAAGAGAAGTATGGCCGTTCTTCGCCATTGGGTTCGTTTTGGCAACTGTTTCGCAAATTACCCTTATCGGCCTTGGCGGTATCGGTGTGTCACTTGCACTGATTTATTTGGCGCTCTCCAAACAAGGCGGCTCCGGTAAAGGCGGCGGAAATGCAAACACCGGCGATCCGTTAGGCGATATTATTGACAATTACTAAGAAGGAGGCGGACAGAAAAATGGCACAAGAACTAAAATTATCTAGAAAAGATCGTATTTCTGTATGGTGGCGTTCAACTTTCCTTCAAGGTTCCTGGAACTATGAACGGATGCAAAACGGCGGCTGGGCATATACCATGATTCCGGCCATCAAAAAATTATATAAAACGAAAGAAGACCGTTCTGCTGCCCTGCAGCGCCACTTGGAATTTTTTAACACTCACCCTTATGTCGCTGCACCGATTGTTGGTGTAACTTTAGCGCTTGAAGAAGAACGTGCAAACGGCGCTCCCGTTGACGACACAGCCATTCAAGGTGTGAAAGTCGGGATGATGGGGCCTTTGGCAGGGATCGGGGATCCGGTATTCTGGTTCACGGTCAGGCCAATCCTTGGTGCGTTAGGTGCTTCTCTGGCATTGAACGGCAACATTCTCGGGCCAATTATTTTCTTCGTTGCATGGAACCTCATCCGGATGGGATTCCTGTGGTATACACAAGAATTCGGCTACAGAGCTGGTTCAAGAATTACGGAGGACTTATCGGGCGGCATTCTTCAGGATATTACAAAAGGCGCATCGATCCTTGGGATGTTTATCCTTGGCGCGCTGGTTAACAGATGGGTATCGATTAAGTTTACACCAGTTGTATCACAAGTAAAACTTTCTAAAGGCGCTTATATTGACTGGAATCATTTGCCTGCCGGAGCACAGGGGATTAAAACGGCGCTTGAACAGCAAGCTGCCGGCCTCTCATTGGAACCGGTCAAAGTCACGACATTGCAAAACAACCTGGACAGCTTAATTCCGGGCCTTGCCGCATTGCTTTTGACGCTGTTCTGCATGTGGCTTTTGAAAAAGAAAGTGTCTCCGATCGTTATGATTCTTGGATTGTTTGTTGTTGGTATCGTATTCCATTTAATTCACTTAATGTAAGAAAAGGCAAATGCCCGGGCTTTCTGGCCTGGGCTTTTTTCAAAAAAACCGCCAGCCCCTGGGTTGTATACGGGTTCTGAGTATGTTTTGCTTCAGGCGGTAAAACTTCGTATAATAAGGGAGAGGCCAGCCGGGGAAGATTTGCCCCGGATTTACAAATACGGTTGCGGGAAGAATTGCGATGTACAGCCGTTTCACCGGTCAACCAGGACCCTTTTTAGAAGCGAAGATCCGGAAATCAAGATAAGCTGTATAGATATGAATTTTTGAAACCACAAAAAGAAAAGAACGGGGTGGATCAAATGGTCCAATCAATCAATACAAAAGTGGATTTGGTGATAAAGGCAGCCGCGCATATGGGATTGACAGATTACGGCAAAATCATGATCGGCGATAAAGGATTTGAATTTTTCAATGAGCGCGATGTGCGCAAATACATTCAAATTCCTTGGGAAGAAGTCGATTACGTGATCGCTTCCGTCATGTTTAAAGGAAAATGGATCCCGCGTTATGCGATCAAAACGAAGAAAAACGGGACATACACCTTTTCTTCCAAAGATCCGAAAAGGGTGTTGCGGGCGGTCCGCCAATATGTGGATCCGAATCGGATGGTTCAGTCACTGAGTTTCTTCGATGTTGTGAAGCGCAGTTTTAAGAGAAAACCGAAAAAGCAATAGTTTTAAAAGACAAGGCAGGTTAAACTTGTCTTTTTTTGTTGGCTGTTCCGGGGAAATGGCAGGAAGAGCACGGAAAGTTTCCCTGAAGCCGGGCTGTTTGAAAAGCCGGATCACAGGACCGTTCTGAATCGTCGTCCAAAGCCTGTGGGCGTTGTCATTTTGTAAATATTATGATATGTTTTTTTATGAAAGCATCAGGGGTATTGGCAACTTTGTTTTACATAAAACTGTAAGTGCTTACAGTTTTGGCAAAATACAGAAACGGAGGATGGATGGAGATGGGAAATACGACACAGTTTGTGCCGGGGCTTGAAGGGGTTGTCGCTGTTGAAACGGAGCTTTCTTTTCTTGACACGGCCCAAGGCGAGATCGTTTTAAAGGGGTATGACTTGATTGAGTTGTCGAAAACGAAAAGCTATCTGGACATCGTGCATTTGCTTCTTGAAGGCACGCTCCCGAATGATGCCGAGAAAAAAGCGTTGGAAGAAAGTTTAAAGAAAAACTACCGGATTCCAGACGCCGTGCTGGACATTTTGAAGCTATTGCCGGCATCCACCCACCCGATGGATGCGCTCCGTACAGGGGTTTCAGCGCTGGCGGGGTATGATGAAAACCTGCTGGACCGCTCCCGTAAAGCCAATTTAAACCGTGCATACCATTTGCTCGGGAATGTGCCGAACATTGTTGCAAACAGCTACCATCTTTTAAATGGCGAGGACCCGGTTGAACCGCGGCAGGATTTGTCGTACAGCGCCAATTTCCTGTACATGATCACCGGGAAAGTCCCTTCGGAAAAGGAAGAAAAGATTTTCGACCGTTCCCTTGTCCTGTACAGCGAACATGAACTGCCGAATTCGACTTTTACGGCAAGGGTCATTGCGTCCACCTTGTCCGATTTATACGGGGCGTTAACAGGCGCAGTGGCATCGCTCAAGGGCCATCTGCACGGGGGCGCCAATGAAGCGGTGATGGAGATGCTGAAAGAAGCCGGCACGGTGGAAAAATTTGAAGAAATGCTTTATACGAAACTGAAAAACAAAGAAAAAGTAATGGGGTTCGGCCACCGCGTCTACATGAAAAAGATGGACCCGCGCGCTTTGATGATGAAAGAAGCGCTGAAAGAACTTTGTGCGGAAAAAGGGGATCATTCGCTGCTTGAAATGTGCGAAGCCGGGGAAAAAATCATGGCGCAGGAAAAAGGGCTCTATCCGAACCTCGATTATTATGCAGCCCCGGTTTATTGGATGCTCGGCATTCCGATTCCGCTTTATACGCCGATCTTTTTCAGTTCAAGAACGGTCGGGCTGTGCGCACATGTGATGGAGCAGCATGAAAACAACCGCCTGTTCCGTCCGCGCGTCCAATACAAAGGCCCGCGCGGTTTGCATCCGCAAGATTAAGTTTTAAAAAGGCCTGCGACCGGATGGCTTGCATTCGCAAGATGAGGTTTTAAAAAGGCGGGACCATTAAGAGATAAAGTGAACAAAAAGCTGGGGTAAAACGCTGTCTTAAGGACCCGGTGTTGCACTGCAGATGAAGTTTGGAAAGGGGAATGTTTAAATTGGCCGGTACAACAGCTGTAAATGAAAAAACAGGGGAGCGGGATGCCCTGATAGAAGAAATTGCCCGTTATGTGCTAGACAAAGAGATTACGAGTTCCGAAGCTTTTGAGACTGCGCGTTACGGGCTTTTGGATACGCTCGGCTGCGGCATTCTCGCCCTCCGTTTTCCGGAGTGTGCAAAAATGCTCGGTCCGATCGTTCCGGGTACAACCGTGCCGAACGGGACGCATGTGCCGGGCACTTCCTATGTGCTCGATCCGGTTGCGGGGGCGTTTAATATTGGCTGCATGATCCGCTGGCTCGATTATAACGATACGTGGCTCGCGGCGGAGTGGGGGCACCCTTCCGACAACCTCGGCGGCATCCTTGCTGTTGCGGATTTTTTGAGCCGGACGCGCGTTGCCAACGGGAAAGCACCGCTAAAAGTGCGCGATGTGCTCGAGGGCATGATCAAAGCCCATGAAATCCAAGGTGTGCTTGCTTTGGAAAACAGTTTGAACCGCGTCGGGCTTGACCATGTTTTATTTGTCAAAGTGGCTACAGCTGCTGTTGCGACAAAAATGCTCGGCGGCGGGAAAAACGAAATCATGAACGCCGTTTCCCACGCCTGGATTGATAACGGCCCGTTGCGCACATACCGGCACGCGCCGAATACCGGTTCGCGCAAATCATGGGCGGCCGGCGATGCAACCAGCAGGGGCGTGGCGCTTGCGCTAATTGCGATGAAAGGGGAAATGGGCTATCAAACGCCGCTTTCCGCACCCGGGTGGGGATTCCAGGACGTGATGTTCAAAGGGAAAGAACTGAAACTGGCCCGCCCGCTCGGCTCCTATGTGATGGAAAATGTTTTATTTAAAGTATCGTATCCGGCAGAATTCCATGCACAGACGGCAGCGGAAGCCGCAGTCAAACTCCATCCGGTTGTCGCCGGGAAACTGGATCAAATCAAGCATATCACCATTACAACGCATGAATCTGCCATCCGCATCATTGATAAAAAAGGGCCGCTTCATAACCCTGCTGACCGCGACCATTGCATCCAGTATGTGACGGCAGTCGGCCTGATCAAAGGCAATATTACGGCGGACGATTATGAAGATGCAGCCGCCGCTGACCCGCGCATTGATGCGTTGAGGGAAAAAATGACCGTTGTTGAAAACAAACAATACAGCATCGATTACCTTGATCCGGATAAACGTTCCATCGCAAATGCCGTACAAGTCTTTTTTGAAGACGGCACATCAACTGAAAATGTGGAAGTCGAGTATCCGCTCGGCCACCGCTTCAGAAGGGAAGAAGCGATCCCGAAAATCATCACCAAGTTTTCGGATAATATCGCTACCCACTATTCCGCGAAGCAGCAGGAAAGGATCAAAGAAGCCTGCCTTGCGGGAGAAGCGCTTGAAAAAATGGCCATTCATGAATTCGTTAATTTATTCACCTTGTAGAAAGGATGTTGCACCATGGTTTGGATTGTCAATCACCCGTCTTCACAGGAGGCGCTTGCCAAACGGTTTAAGGAACGCATGCAGGCACCAGGCATTTTGCAAATCCCCGGCGCGCATGATGCAATGGCGGCACTCATTGCAAAAAACACAGGGTTTGAGGCGCTTTATTTATCAGGCGCTGCCTATACCGCGAGCAAAGGGATTCCGGATCTTGGCATGATCACATCGACGGAAATGGCGGAACGTGCACGTGATCTCGTGCGTGCCACCGATTTACCGGTTCTTGTTGACATTGACACCGGCTTTGGCGGCGTGCTGAACGTTGCCCGCACCGCCCGCGAAATGGTCGAAGCAGGTGTTGCGGCTGTTCAGATTGAAGACCAGCAGCTTCCGAAAAAATGCGGGCATTTAAACGGCAAACAGCTTGTGGAGACATCCGACATGTGCGAAAAAATCCGGGCGCTCAAAAGTGTGGCGCCGCACCTCGTAGTTGTCGCACGTACGGACGCAAGAGGCGTCGAAGGGCTGGAGTCCGCCTTGACGCGAGCTGAAGCGTATGTGGAAGCGGGGGCGGATGCGATTTTTCCGGAAGCGCTCGAGTCCCGTGATGAATTCCGGCAGTTTGCGGAAAAAATAAAAGTACCACTGCTTGCCAATATGACAGAATTCGGCAAAACCCCATATTACACAGCGGAAGAATTTCAGAACATGGGATACGCAATGGTCATTTATCCGGTTACTTCGCTGCGTGTTGCCGCAAAAGCATATGAACGGGTGTTTGAAAAAATCAAAAACGAAGGAACGCAAAAAAATGCCCTTCCCGACATGCAGACGAGGAAAGAACTTTACAACACGATTTCTTTAGAGGAATTTGAAGCGCTCGACCAGTCGATCGCTAAAACGATTCTTCCTGTTACGCCTAATCCTTCATCATCAACGTAAAGAAAAAGGGCAAACCCGCCTTTTCCGCGCGGGTTTGCCCTTTTAAACTTAGCGGCCGGCCTATTTGGGGCTTGCTGAATAGGCAAAATAGATACTGACAGTTTTGGCAAAAATTTTAAATGTAAGGGTTTTTTCGACATCCAGCACTTTTTCGCGAACATCTACCTTTTTTCTTGCGACGTTGAGTAGTTTTCGCCAAATTCGTTTTTCAACCCGGATGCTGTTGTTTGGCCGGAAACTTCTGTGGCAGGATCGGCTGTTCCGGGAGCGGCCGTTTCATTGAGGGCAGAAGCATCATTGTCTACGAGCACAAGATAGTGTCCGGCATCAATTTCAGTCGAATAGCGGTCCAGTTCGTCCTGCGGGAGATCCAGATTGGTCAGTTTTCTTGTCGTTTCATCATAATAGTCCGGCTTGAAGAACCCTTTGATTTTCTCCCAGACAGAGCTGTTTTGTTCATCCTGGACAGTGGTGATGTGGTCCACATTTGCGCCGGTCTGCTTTTTCAATAAAGTTCCATCATTCCCGTTTGAAATAATAGAAATATTGGAAGTGCTGTAGCCTTGTGCGGTCAACCGGTCTACTACGTCAATCGTTTCCTGCAATGTTGTGTAAATACCAACTACTTCTTTTGCCATCTCTATCTGCCTCCTAATGGTGATAGTGCATTTTTACCCGGTAGAAAAAGGGTTAAACGAGTTTCATAGGTTTTGACATCTCCATAAAATTCAGTCAATATAGAATTAAATGGAGGGAGAGAGATGGAAGGATCTGAATATCTATCGTATGATGCAACAGGGCTGGCCGGACTCGTAAAGCGAAAAGAAGTAAGTGTGGAAGAAGTGCTTGAGGCGTCAATGGCCCAGATTGAAAAAACAAACAGGCGTTTAAATGCCGTCATCCGGACACGGTTTGAGAAAGCAAAAAAGGAAGCGGCCACGCTCCGTACAGATGAGCAGCCATTTGCCGGCGTGCCGATTTTGCTGAAAGACCTTTCTCAGGCAGTAAAGGGCGAGCTGCTCACATCCGGATCAAAACTGCTGCAGCAAAACCGTGCCAGAGAAGATGCTTTTTTTACGGCAAAATTGAAGGAAGCGGGGTTTATCATTCTCGGACATACAAACGTACCGGAATTTGGATTAAAAAATATTACGGAACCTGAACTTTACGGTCCGGCGCGCAATCCGTGGAATCCCCATTTTTCACCCGGCGGATCAAGCGGCGGTTCCGCGGCTGCGGTGGCTTCCGGGATGGTACCGGTTGCCGGTGCAAGCGACGGCGGCGGATCGATCCGCATCCCAGCTTCTTTTACAAGTTTAACAGGATTAAAGCCGACAAGGGGAAGGACACCGGTCGGGCCGGGCCGTGGACGGCAATGGCAAGGGGCGGCCATTGACTTCGTGCTGGTAAAAACAATCAGAGACAGCGCAGCGCTCCTCGATGTGCTACAAACGGTAGAGCCCGCCGCTGCTTTTCAAACGCCGCTTTTTCCGGGATATGTAAAGGAACTAGAGCGGAGTGGAACGAAAAAATACCGGATCGCGTTTTCGGTTGAATCGCCGGTCGGGACGCCTGTCAGCCGCGATGCAAAACAGGCTGTCTATAAAACGGCAAAATGGCTGGAGCAGGAGGGCCATCTTGTGGAAGAAGCCAAAAACGGTGTTGACGGCAGGCGGCTGATGGAAAACTATTATTTAATGAACTGCGGGGAAATGGCGGCGGAACTTTCGGATTTGGAAAGCGCACTTAGACGCCCGCTTACGGAAAAAGATATGGAGCCTGTTTCATGGGTCTTGTATGCTGCCGGGAAAAATGTCACGGCGGCGGAATACGCAAAGAGCCTTGCGGAGTGGGATAAAGCCGCAGCACAAATGGCTGCTTTCCATGAGACTTATGACCTGTATCTCACGCCTTCAACCGCGTTTCCGGCACCAAAAATCGGGGAACTTACCCAAACCGGGAAAGAGCGGGATCGCTTGTTTGGCGTTACCGGACTCCCAAAAGAAAAGCAGCAGGCACTTGTCTATGACATGTTTGAACCGAGCTTAACGTTTTCCCCGTTTACGCAGCTCGCTAATTTAACCGGGCAGCCGGCGATCAGTCTGCCGGTTCATGTAACAGCGGCCGGGCTTCCTTTAGGGGTACAGCTGGTTGCGCCGAAAGGAAATGAACATTGGCTGCTGGATGTCGCTTATGCGCTCGAACAGTCGGAACTTTGGGTTGGCATGCAGGGAAACCCTTGCCTTTAAAGCATGAATAAGCGGCGTTACTTACGCACGGGTTGGAACTCTACGTTAAGGAAGGAGACCAAAAATCCCCGCTATCTTAACGTAGGGCGTTCTATGTTAAGGAAGGGTGAAAAAAGCAGGATTTATCTTAACATAGAAAGGAAGCTCGACAAAAAGACATGCTTTCTTAATGTAGAGACGTCCTACGTTAAGGAAGGCTGTCCAAAAGTCCCGCTTCCTTAACGTAGAGGCGTTCTACGTTAAGGAAGCTCGAAAAAAATGCCCGCTTTCTTAATGTAGAGGCGTTCTATGTTGAGGAATGCCGGCAAAAAGTTCCGCTATCTTAACGTAGAACTCTCTATGTTAAGGAAGTCCGAAAAAAAGACATGCTATCTTAACGTAGAGGCGTTCTATGTTAAGGAAGGCCGTCAAAAATCCCCGCTATCTTAACGCCCCAATCTTTACCAAGGCAGGCAAAGGCCGGCTTGCGCACCGCACCATCCTATTGAAAATTTTTTGCCAAAAAGGATGGCTTTCATGTTACAATAAAATTACAAGGAAAAAAAGCAGGGGAGCCGGTTTGGCTGAGAGGATGCCGCTTTGCATCGACCCTTCACCTGATCTGGATAATGCCAGCGTAGGGAGTCTTATATTGAAGCATGTTTCGGCATGTTTTGGATGGACAGGCTTTCTTGCGCATGCAATGAAAGCTTTTTTATTTGAAAAAAAGGAGGAGAATTTGATGGAAAAATCGAATCAGGTAACGATTTCTTTTTCAGTTGTTCCGCATATTAAAAGTGATGACTTATACGGTGTCGTCGACCGCGCGATCGAAGTCGTCCAAAACGCCGGCGTACGTTATGAAGTCGGGGCAATGGAAACGACGATGGAAGGCGATCTTGACGAGCTGCTTGAAATCATCAAAAAAGCGCAGGATGCTTGCGTTCAAGCCGGTGCGATTGATGTCCTCACATCGATCAAAATCCATTACCGGCCAAGCACCGGGGTGACAATGGATGAAAAAATTGCAAAATATCGCGAACAAACGCCGCAGCCAGTTCGTTAACACGGCGCTCACGGCTGTCTGGCTCATTTTTTTGCTCTTCGTCTGGCAAGGGGTAACGGCCGGCTTTCATATCAGTGAATGGATGTTGCCAAAACCGACGGAAGTATGGCAGGAATTGAAAAGCCTGCAATGGATGGTTTGGCCCAATACTTGGCAAACTGCAAAAGAAGTATTGATCGGGCTTGCCTTTTCCATTATGATTGGCGCAGCAATTGCCGTTTTTATGGATATGGTTCCTGTTTTCCGGATGCTGGTCCGGCCGCTCCTGGTCGTTTCGCAAACGATTCCGATTGTGGCAATTGCGCCGCTTTTAATCGTCTGGTTCGGATTCGGGCTCCAGTCAAAAATCATTGTGGTCATTTTAATCTGCTTTTTCCCGCTGGCATTGAGCATCCTGGAAGGGTTTCAAACGGTGGATGATGACTTGGTGAAACTGTTAAAGACCATGCATGCTTCAAAATGGCAGTTATACCGGAAAGTCAAATTTCCGGCTGTGCTCCCTTACTTTTTTTCCGGTTTAAAAATTGCCGTTACATATAGTGTGATGGGCGCTATTATCGGTGAGTGGCTCGGTGCAAGCGAAGGGCTCGGCGTCATGCTGACAAGGGCGACGAAATCTTTTATGACTGCCCGCCTGTTTGCCATTTCTGCTGTCATCATTGGGCTCACATTTCTTTTATACGGCGCTGTTGAATGTTTGCAAAGGCTATCCGCACCATGGGTATACCGAAAGGAAGATCATCAATGAAGAAAATTTTAATCATCTTGCAGGCGGCCATGTTGCTGCTTGCTGCTGGATGCACCGGCAGCGGGCAGAAAGAAAACAGCCAAAAAGCGCTGCAAAAGGTGACGGTTGTGCTGGACTGGTTTCCGAACACCAATCATACCGGCCTGTATGTAGCTAAAACAAAGCACTATTTTCAAAAGCAGGGCCTGGATGTGAAAATCATCCAGCCGGGGGACAATATTACGGCTGAACAAATGGTGGCTTCCGGGAAAGCGGATTTCGGGGTCAGCTATCAGGAAAATGTCACCACGGCAAGGACGGAAGGAATCCCGATTGTGTCCATTGCCGCGATCATCCAACACAATACTTCCGGCTTTGCTTCTTTGAAAAAAGACAACATCACTTCTCCGAAAGACTTTGAAGGAAAAAGTTACGGCGGCTGGGGTTCGCCGTCTGAAGAAGCCGTCATCAAAACGGTCATGGAAAAATACGGCGCCGACTACAGCAAAGTAAAAAATATTGTGCTCGGCCAGACGGATTTTTTCAAATCAATTGGGCGTGAAGCGGATTTTGAATGGATTTATTACGGCTGGGACGGCATCCAGGCAGAGCGGAGCGGGAAAAAACTGAATCTTATCATGGTCAAAGATCTCGACCCTGCGCTTGATTATTACAGCCCGGTCATCATTACAAGCGAAAAACTGGCCAAAGGGGATAAAACCCTTGTCAAATCTTTTATGAAGGCTACGGCACAAGGCTATACATTTGCGATCAAGCACCCGGAACAGGCCGCCGATATCCTGATTAAGGACGTGCCGGATACAAATAAAGGGCTTGTCCGCGCCAGCCAGAAGTGGCTAAGCACGAAGTACCAGGACGATGCCGCGGAATGGGGGGTACAGAAGGAAGAAGTGTGGCGCCGTTATATGGACTTCCTTTATGACCATAAAGTCATTAAGAAAAAAATCAACATCAAGGCTGCCTACACAAATGAATTTCTTCCAAACCGGCCATGACGTATTTGCAATTGGAAGGTATTACGAAAACATTTGGCGGAAAAAAAGTGCTGGAAGGCATTTCCGCAACGATCCGGAAAGGTGAATTCTGTACTTTTATCGGGCCGAGCGGATGCGGAAAAAGCACGCTGTTAAATATCATTGCCGGGATTGAAAAGGCGGATGGTGGCAAAGTGCTGCTTGACGGCAAACCGGATGGGGTTCAGGATGCCGCCGGTTTCATGCCGCAGCAGGATTTGCTTCTGCCTTGGCGGACGGCACTGCAAAACATTGTTCTGCCGCTTGAAATAAAAGGGGTGCGGAAACGGGAACGGGTTTTGCGGGGGATGGAGGTGCTCCGGCAGTTTGGCCTTGAGGATTACGCCGGCCACTATCCCGGCTCGCTCTCGGGCGGCATGCGGCAGCGGATCAGCTTTTTGCGCACGTATTTATGCGAAAAACCGGTTATGCTGCTGGACGAACCGTTCGGGAAGCTCGATGCTTTTACTAAAATGGATGTCCACCGCTGGCTGCTCGAATCATGGGAGAAAGGAAACCAGACGATTCTTATGGTTACCCATGATCTTGATGAAGCCGTGCTGCTATCGGACCGTGTTTTTGTCATGTCGCAGCAGCCGTCCGCCATCATTCACGAATTGAAGGTGCATTTGCCGCGCCCGCGGAAATGGGAGATGCTCTCTTCGGATGCGTTGAAAAAAGACAAAGATGAACTGTTAAGAGAACTTGCCTCATTTTTGGGGAAATAAAAAAGGTTTGGAGATGCTCCAAACCTTTTTTTACAAGTTCAGCATATTGGATGCCGCATATTTTTCGACGGAAAGGCCGGTCCGGTCAATTTTGGCCGGTTCAACCAGTACATGCGGAAAATGGGCGTGGAGCATTTCTGCCATGGCCTCTGCTTGCCCGGACGGCACGAGTGAAATAACCGTCGGGCCGGCGCCGCTAATGACCGTCCCGTACGCGCCGAGTGATTTGGCCAGCCGGCGGATCTCCAAAAATTCGGGGATCAATTTTGTCCGGTACGGCTCGTGAAAACGGTCCTGTTCCATCATTTTTCCGGCCAGTTCGTACTGGCCGCTTATGAGCGCCGCAATAAAAAGATTGCTGGCCGCACTTCCTTTTACCGCCTCTTTCCGTGCATAAAAATCAGGAAGCACTTTGCGCGCATCTTCCGTTTTTAACTCATAATCGGGAATAAACAGGAGCAAATCCGCCATAATGTCAAAAAACGGCACGACTTCGACTCGTCCGTCCCCTTGCTCGACTGAAACAATGAGCCCGCCGAACAGGGATGCCGCGACATTATCCGGATGCCCCTCGATCCGGGTGGCAATGTCCAGCTTTTCTGCAAGCGAAAGCCCGAGTTTTCCGGCAAAGTTGGCTAGTTCAATCCCGGCCACAACGGCTGAAGCGCTGCTGCCAAGCCCGCGGGCAAGCGGAATTTCACTGTCAACGATGACTTTGCACGGAGCAAGCTGCACGCCGTATAAATCCGCAACCTGCCGCGCAATTTTTAAGATAAATGGATCACCGTGTTCCGGAAGCGGCGGCAAAAGGGGCGATACTTGTTCAAAAACCCATTCCTCGCTGCTGAGCACTTCAAGCGTTAAAAAACGGTTGAGCGCCATGCCGACTGAATCAAATCCGGGCCCGAGATTTGCCGTGCTTGCGGGGACGCGGATAACCAGCCTGTTCATACATGGATCACATTCGAAAGATAATCTGTCACGGCTTCCTCCGTTGCCGGCAGCACGGCAGGCCGGACTTCGACTTGGGACATGGCGGTTTGCGGGTCTTTTAGCCCGTTTCCGGTCAGGACAGCAACCACTTTGCTTCCTTTTTTGATCTGTCCCGTTTTGACCTGCTTGACGACACCGGCGATGGACGCACATGAACCCGGCTCGGCGAACGTCCCCTCATTGCGGGCGAGCAGCCGGAACGCATCAAGAATTTCAGGGTCTGACACCGAGTCAATCACGCCGCCTGATTCATCGCGGGCGTTGACAGCCAGTTTCCAGCTTGCCGGGTTGCCGATCCGAATCGCGGTTGCGACCGTTTCCGGGTTTTCGATCACCCGGTCCCGGACGATGGCAGCTGCGCCTTCCGCTTCAAAGCCGTGCATTTCCGGCAGGCCGGTTTCGAATTTCTCATTGAACTCTTTGAATCCTTTCCAGTACGCGCTGATGTTTCCGGCATTGCCGACTGGGATGGCAAGGACATCAGGTGCTGAACCCAGCTGCTCACAAATCTCGAAAGCCGCTGTTTTTTGGCCTTCCAGCCGGTAAGGGTTAACTGAGTTTACAAGTGTAACAGGCGAAGTTTCGCTTACTTTCCTGACGATTTTAAGCGCCTGGTCAAAATTGCCATCAATTTCCACGATTTCAGCGCCGTACATAACGGCTTGTGCCAGTTTGCCAAGCGCGATTTTTCCGCTCGGGATCACGATGATTGCCCGGATTCCGGCTTTTGCGGCATAGGCGGCCGCAGAAGCGGAAGTGTTGCCGGTGGAGGCGCAGATAACGGACCTGCTGCCGTTTTCGATCGCTTTCGCAACCGCCATCACCATGCCGCGGTCTTTAAAAGAGCCGGTCGGGTTCAAGGCTTCAAATTTTCCGTACAATTCCACGCCGAGCTTTTCCGAGAGGTGGGCAAACGGGATAAGCGGCGTATTGCCTTCAAATAATGTCAGTTCCGGTGTTTTGTCTGTGACGGGTAAAAATGATTTGTACTGTTTGAGTAATCCTGGCCATTGATTCATGTTTTTATGCCTCTCCTTCAACACGGTAGTAGCTGTTCACTTCTTTGACAACAGGCATTTCATTTAACTGCTCGAGCGCCTTTTGGAAACGGTCGAGCGACACTTTGTGGGTAACAATGATGATTTCCGCAAGCTCATCGCGTTTATCAGGCGTCTGCAAAATCCGTTTAAAGCTGATATTGAGGGCGCTGAAGGCGGCTGTAATTTTAGAAAATGCGCCGACCTGGTCTTTTAAATGCATACGGATATAAAATTGCCCGTAGCGCTGCTTAGGCGGCATGAGTTTCCGTTCAAAGCGCGGGCCCCTGAGGTTCCGGCCGTTCACGCCGAGCTGCATGTTTTTAATCGCGGCAATACAATCGCTCACGACCGCGGTCGCAGTCGGCATGCTTCCGGCGCCGGGCCCGTAAAACATCGCTTCGCCGATTGCTTCCCCGTTAATATAAACGGCATTGAATTCATTTTTCACGGAAGCAAGCGGGTGGTTTTGGGCGATAAACGCCGGCTGCACGCTCACTTCAATATGTTCATCTTGGCATTCCGCCATGCCGATCAGCTTCATCGTATACCCGAGCGTTTTCCCATAATGCAAATCTGCGGATGAAAGATGGGTAATGCCTTCCACTTCCACATCTTCAAGTTTCACATTTGTATAGAATGCGAGCCTTGCCAAAATCGCCATTTTCCTTGCCGCATCCAGGCCTTCCACATCTGATGTCGGGTCGGCTTCGGCAAAACCAAGTTCCTGTGCCTCTTTCAGCGCCTCGTCATAAGAAACGCCTTCATCCATCATTTTGGTCAAAATAAAATTGGTTGTCCCGTTGACGATCCCCATCACTTTTTGGATCCGGTCGGAAACAAGGCCGTCTGTAAGCCCCCTGATAATCGGGATGCCGCCGCCGACGCTTGCCTCATACAGCAAGTCACACTGGTTTTTCCAGGCCAGTTCCTGAAGCTCCGGGCCATAGAGAGCAATTAAATCTTTGTTCGCGGTCACGACATGTTTTTTATTTTCAATCGCCTTGACAATGTACCGGCGGGCTTCATCAATTCCGCCCATCACTTCAACGACGACATCGATTTCCGGGTCATTTAGTATCTCATCGGGATTTGTAGTGACAGAGGCGGGATCAATGTCTACACCGCGGTCCTTTTCGGTGTCGCGCACGAGAATTCGTTTCACCTTTACTTCACGCCCAAGCTGATGGACGAGTTCCTCCTGATGCTGCCGGATCAGTTTGACAACGCCGCAGCCAACGGTTCCGAGTCCAAGCAGTCCGATTGAAACGTCCGATTTCATTTGATCACACCTCTTTATGTATTTTTACAGAAAACAAATGTCTTTGTATAATAGACATTAAAGCATGATTACAGAGGAAGATCAAGTCTTTCTTTTTTAAAAAGTAAGAAAAAGAATCAGACGTGCAGTGCTGGTTGCGGGTGCCGCTCCAGGCAAACTTCGAGGATTTCAGCATTCATGGCGTCGTTTTTTTGGCTTATTTCAAATGCATGCGGGAGAAAGCGTTCAGCCGGCGAGACTGCGGTTTCCCCGCATATATCGATGCCGAATACTTGCTTTTGATCGAGAATGGCCGAAATACAGGACAGCAATTCCTGCTTGCCCATCCTCCCCTGATCCCAGTTTGTCTCGGCAAAAGCCGGGGAAAGGACGTCTTTGTCAATGCTGATATAGACGGTATCTGTTGGAATGGCGGATAAAATCCGTTTCCGGTTTTCAAGATTCCGGCCGTTAAAAGGAAAAATTTGGACGGTTTGTGGCGGGCGGCGATGTGTTTTGAAAGAAGTCGGGCCGATGATGACAACTCTTTTCAGCAGCGGGTTCGTTTTTAAGGCGTAGGATACCCACGACCCGCATGATAGCAGTGTCTGTTCAAAGCTGTCGTCCATGTCCGGATGGTTGTCGAACAGCACAAGGGTGAACGGTTTCGGCGCTTTTTTTAAAAGCAGGGAGGTCACATAATGGTAGTTGCCACTTCCAAGAAAGGTGATGCCTTTTTGTTTGCGGCGGTCCAGTGCCGTTTCAATTTGGAAAAGCGCCTGTTTTTCACAAAAAAGATTGGTATGGCGGATATGTTTCAGATTAATAGTTTCATGGGGAAAAGACTGGATCCTTTTTTGTTCATCATACGTTTCGTCAAAAGCCAATATCGTGACACCTTTATGCAATAAACCCATCTCTTTCATCTCCTTTAAGAATTCACAGAACGGGTTGAAGCAGGTTCCTTTGAATGGCGGAATATTGAAACGATTTATTATGATTTTATCACATTTTTTTGAAACACGCATCGTTTCCGGCTCAGGCGGGAAGGAGCGGGAAGATGATGATACAGGTAAATTTTTGAAACGGCCACCGGCAAACGCCGTGCTCCCGTGTTCCGTTTGACAGGAAATCTTCATCCGGCTTTTTTAATTGCCGGATTAGCTGGCATGAAAGGCGGAATCGCGCTTGGCCGTATTTATTTTTTTGCATCAAAATAAGCCTCCCTCATGCAGGAAGGCTCATGCTCTATTAAACGATTAAACGATGACTGGCGGTTTGCGCACGAGGCTCAAAATGCCCGCAATCAGGTAAAGCAGCGCCGGGAGCACCCCGAATCCGACGGTGAAAAAGAACACAAGCAATGCACCGATAATAAGCAAAATGCCTGACAGCTTCGGCCTTTTGTTATTCCTCAGTTGAACAGCGGCGACAATGCCGATCACCGTTCCGATGATAAGCACCACAGCAATTCCCCAGCCGAGCGCCTGGATCGTATGAAGGACTGTTTGAAAGTCGGCTTCCCGTATGGAGGCATCATTTTTCAGCTGGTCGATAATACTTTGGCTTTTCATGGCTATCGTAAAGAAGATAACGAGGATTGCGACAAGTCCGTTTAGCACCGCGCCAATGATGCTCAGTACAATTTCAGCAGTTCGTTTCATTTCTACCACCCCTTTCTTTCTTGTCTATAAAACCCATTCCCTTCCATAAATACGAAAAAAACAAAAAAAGGATTCGGAAATTAGAAATTTTATGTTGTCGCATTCAAGCAGTGTTACAATAAAACTATGAGAACGGGGGGGTTTGGCCATGCAAATTTATACAAGCAAAGAAATTAAGGAAGCCGATGCAAATGCAGCTTCTTTCGGCATGGATACGTTTACGCTGATGGAAAATGCCGGAAGCGGTCTGTACCGCGCCCTTGCGCCGCTCCTTTCCAAACGCGACACGATTGCGGTGCTTTCCGGCAAAGGGAATAACGGTGGGGACGGGATCGTACTTGCCCGCTATTTAAAACTGAACGGATACAACGCGGATTTGATCTTTCCTTTAGGCCCGCCGCAAACGAAAGAGGCTGCGCAGCATTTTTCCTATTTTCAATCGTGCGGCTTTGAAGCAGCCCCTTTTGACCGTGAGAAACATTATGACTGGATCGCAGACGGGCTGCTTGGCGTTGGTACAAGGCTGCCGCTCAGGGATGATCTTGCAGAAGTAACCGATTGGATCAATACCCGGAAGGCAAAAGTGGCCGCCATTGACGTACCGACGGGAGTGGCGGGGGATACGGGTGATGCCGATCCGCATACCGTACACGCAGATTATACGTTTTCTCTTCATGGTTTGAAACCGTCCAGCCTGTTATTCCCTTCTTCCGCTTATTTCGGCGAAACAAAGGCTGTCGGGATCGGTCTGCCGCATACTTCAAAATGGAAAATTTGGTCAGAAGAAGATGTCATCCGTTCGCTCCCCGAAAGAAGCGGCAATGTCCATAAAGGCACATTCGGGACCGGGCTTTTGGTTGCCGGGAGTGACGGTATGCCGGGGAGTGCGGCACTGGCTGCGATCGGCGCCATGCGGATGGGGATCGGGAAACTCTCCGTTTTTACGGAAAGCGGTGCCCGGAATGTGATCGCTACACTCGTTCCGGAAGCGACTTATTTAAAAAGGGATTTTTCAAAGCGGCTTAACGATTTGGGGCAGAAATTTGCCGGGGTGGCCATCGGTCCCGGGATTGAGCCGGATGAGCAGCTGGAGTCTTTCATTCACGGCGTTTTAAAAGAACCGCTTCCTGTTGTCCTCGATGCGGGTGCATTACATAAAAGGACATACCCGAAACGCACGGCGCCGGTCGTTTTAACGCCGCATCCAGGGGAATTTTCAAGGATGGCGGACATACCGACCGGGCAAATCGCTGCAGATAGGATCAGGCTTGCTTCCGCATATGCACAGGAACACGGGGTCATCGTTGTTTTAAAAGGGCAGTACACGGTGATGGCTTTTCCGGATGGCAGCGGCTATGTAAACACAACCGGCAACAGCAGCCTGGCAAAAGGCGGAAGCGGTGATACATTAACCGGCATGCTCTTGGCAAATATATGCACGTATGCTAATATCAAGGAAGCGGTTGCCAATGCCGTTTATATTCACGGGGCATGCGCAGACTTGTGGATCCGGGAAAACGGGTCCGCTACACTCACTGCCCATGAATTTTCCCGGCTGCTTCCCAAAGTGATGCACCAATTGGAAACGGCCGCAAAAGATGCAGGGAAAGCGCCGGGTTTAGGAAACGGTGACCGTTTTATAAAGAGGTGACAAATGATGCAAAAAATCAAGAAGGCGATTATCCCGGCAGCGGGGCTTGGAACACGTTTCCTGCCGGCGACGAAGGCAATGCCGAAAGAAATGCTGCCGATTGTCGATAAGCCGACAATCCAATATATTGTGGAAGAGGCCATTGATTCCGGCATTGAAGATATCATCATCGTAACCGGGAAAGGGAAACGGGCGATTGAAGACCATTTTGACCACGCATTTGAGCTTGAGGACAATTTGATCGCAAAGAAAAAATTTGATCTGCTTGAAAAAGTGCGCCAGCCTGCAGAAGTGGATATCCATTATATCCGGCAAAAGGAACCGAAAGGACTGGGCCACGCGATTTGGTGTGCGCGCAAATTTATCGGGAATGAGCCGTTCGCCGTGCTCCTTGGCGATGATATTATCCAAGCTGAACCGCCTTGCCTGAAACAAATGATCGATGTTTATGAACAGGTCCATTCCAGCGTGATTGCCGTCATGGAAGTCGCGCGTGAGGAAACAAACCGTTACGGGATTATTGACCCGCTCGATCAAAAGGGAAGAATTTATGATGTGAAAGGCTTTGTAGAAAAGCCGAAAGTGGAGGAAGCGCCGTCAAATGTCGCCATTATCGGGCGGTATATTTTAACACCGGAGATTTTTGATTTCCTTTCATTGCAGAAGACGGGATCAGGCGGTGAAATCCAGCTGACCGATGCCATTGAACAATTGAATGAAATCCAAAAAGTGTATGCCTATGCTTATGAAGGGAAACGCTACGACGTCGGCGAAAAATTCGGGTTTATCAAATCGACGATTGAAATGGCGCTTTCCCGGGAAGATCTGCGCGATGATTTGCTCCGGTATTTGGAAGATTTGCAATGGAGAATTCAAAACCATCAGATCTGAAACTTGCAGGTCTGCCGGTAAAAACGCCTGTTTCGCGAAATATGCGAACGCAGGCGTTTTTTATCGGGCTGTGCGATGGGGATCGGGATACAACCCGAAGTTCCAGCTAAAATATCGCAGCTTTTGTTGCCTGCTGTAAAAAATCGTCATCGTGCAAATTGGCGCTCGGGCTTGATGTAACTTAAGCTCAACTTATATAGAATGAAATGAAGTTTTTCGCGTCAAAATCAATGACGATCAGAAGAGAGGTTGTTTCTGGCAACCATGAAAAGGAATCCAGTTTCGTTCGGCTTATTTTGCAAGTTCCAGTGCTTTTATGCAAAACAAACCTGATTCATGGTGAAAATCACACGGCCGGATGAAAAAGATGTAAGATAGTAGCAAAAGTAAGGAAGGGATGGCACATTTTGAAAAAAGGTGACCAAAGATTTAAACAGGCGCATAAGGAAGCATGGATCGGCGTCGGGCTTGTGCTGTTCAATTTTCTCTGGTGGTATGGTTTTGCTTACGGCCTCGGTTCACGGCCGGCCAAACAGTATCATTATATATTTGGTATGCCATCATGGTTTTTTTACAGCTGTATTGCCGGGTATATTGTCGTGACGGCGCTTGTCATCTTCATTGTGAAGTTCTTTTTTAAGGATATCCCTTTCGATGATGAAGAGGGGGACAAGCCATGAACTGGCCGGTATTGGCACCACTGCTCATTTTTTTGCTCATTATTTTTGCCGTTGGTTTTTGGGCCAATCAATACGTGATCAAAACGCAATCTTTTGTACAGGAATATTTTCTCGGAAAACGGCAGCTCGGCGGTTTTATCCTCGCGATGACGATGGTGGCGACATACGGGAGCGCCAGCAGCTTTATCGGCGGGCCGGGTGTGGCGTACACACAGGGGCTTGGCTGGGTGCTTCTTTCTATGGCACAGCTTTCAACCGGCTATTTTGTCCTGATGGTGCTCGGGAAAAAATTTGCGATTATGGCACGCAAATATGAGGCGGTGACGCTGATTGACTTTTTAAAAAGCCGTTATCAAAGTGATGCCGTCGTCATTTTGGCGGCAGCAAGCATTATTATTTTTCTGTTTTCATCGATGACGGCACAGTGGATCGGCGGTGCGCGCCTTGTTGAATCGCTGACCGGATTGTCGTATACGGCGTCGCTCCTAATTTTTGCCGCTTCTGTTACGCTGTTTGTCGTAGTCGGGGGATTTCGCGCAGTGGCGGTGACAGATGCAGTCCAGGGCACGGTCATGTTTCTCGGCACGCTTATTTTACTGGTGGCAACCATTAAAGCGGGCGGCGGGATGGAACCGATTATGCACAAACTTGCTGCAGAGGACCCGGATCTGATTACGCCGTTCGGACACGGGCACAGCCTGAGCCCTGCCTATGTGTCGTCGTTTTGGATTTTGGTCGGGATTGGTGTCGTCGGCCTGCCGCAAATTACGGTCCGTGCGATGTCCTACAAAGATTCCCGGGCGATGCACAGGGCGATCATCATCGGTACCATTGTCATTGGGTTTATTATGTTCGGCATGCATTTTATTGGCGTGATGGCACGTGCTGTCATACCGGGTGTGAAAGTGCCCGATACGGTAATGCCGCTGTTAACGATGAAAGTGCTGCCGCCTGTGCCGGCCGGTATCGTGCTTGCTGCTCCGATGGCCGCAATTATGTCTACCGTTGATGCGCTCCTCATTCTCGTCGGTTCCGCGCTTGTCAAAGACCTTTATTTGAATTATGTGAAACCGAACGCATCCGAAAAACAGATGAAAGCGGCAAGTTTCAGCGTGACCGCAGCGATTGCCGTCATTGTCGTGCTGTTGTCGCTCAGCCCGCCGAAATTGATCATATGGCTCAACTTGTTTTCCTTTGGCGGCCTGGAATCCGTTTTTATATGGCCGGTGATTTTCGGCTTGTACTGGAATAAAGGAAACAAGTACGGCGCGGTTTGTTCTATGATACTCGGCATGGGCTCGTACATTCTGCTGGACCGCTTGCATCCAAACCCGTTCGGATTGCATACAGTGGTGCTGCCGGTCCTTATTTCCTGCGCCGGGTTTATCGCGGCGAGCCTTCTCTTCGGGCGCAAGAGAGCTGCCATTCGGGCTGAACGCGATGGGGCATAAAGTAAAAGTACCGGTTCAATCGACACGCGTCATTATGACTTATCGGGGCCGAGTAAACAGGCGCCTCAAATTGAAATTTTTAGCTAAAAATGTGCGATGTCCGGAAAAAGCTGCAAAATAAGAATCAATCGGGCCGGGACGAATCATCTGCCCGGCCCGGATCTAAAAAAATTTTTCGTTGCATCTTTCCCGGATTTGTGATAATATAATGATTGTCATCTGCGGGACATTAGCTCAGTTGGAAGAGCAGCTGACTCTTAATCAGCGGGTCGTGGGTTCGAGCCCCTCATGTCCCATCACGAAGCAATATGATGCACAAATGTGCCATTATATTGCTTTTTTATTTTTATGTAAGTTTTTTGTGCGGATAATCCGGCTAAAAAATAACAAGCGGACATATTCAGGCATACTATATTGTGGTATAATAAAATGGTTGCAGGTTTCGCAGCTATTTATGAATCGAAGAAAAAAAGGAGATGATAACTGATGGATTCTGACGCGCATCCGAGGTCGTGCATGAAACATAAGCAAGAGGAAGTCTTCATACTGGCCTCGACCAATCCTACACGTTATCAGTCTCTGGAAGAGTAAAGTATGCTTGAGCTTCCTCAAAAGAGAAGAGGAGGTGCCTGCATGTTAAATATGTATTTAACGGACGAAAACGGCAAACTGAAGGAAACAGAAATTTTGTCAAAAGGATGCTGGGTGAACCTGGTGAACCCGACAGAAGAAGAAATCAACCAGGTTGTCCAACAAACGAATATACCGATCGATTTTATTAAAGACCCGCTGGATGTCGATGAACGCTCCCGTATTGAAAAAGAAGACGATGATATTTTAATCATTGTCGGCCTTCCGGTTAAGGTAAAGGACGATGTGGACTCCGCGCTGTATGATACGATTCCGCTCGGGATTATCGTCACGCCTTTTTATTTCATCACGGTCTGCCTAGAGGACAATCCGATTATCGGAAAATTTATCCACAGACGGGTGCGCGGGTTTTACACCTACATGAAAACCAGATTTACCCTTCAAATTCTGTATGAAGTTGCAAGCTATTATTTGAACTATTTAAAATATATCGACCGCAGATCAAGCTTGATCGAACGCGAATTGCACGAATCGATGCGAAACGAGGAACTGTTCGAACTGTTGAGCCTTGAAAAAACGCTCGTGTATTTCACTACCTCATTAAAAGCCAATAAAATCGTCTTGGAAAAAATGACACGGCAGCATTTTCTAAAAGTATATGAAGATGACATGGACTTACTGGATGACGTCATGATTGAAGTCAAACAGGCAATCGAAATGTGTGAAGTGCACAGCAATATTTTAAGCGGCATGATGGATGCCTATGCTTCTGTCATTTCCAATAACGTGAACGGCGTGATGAAATTTTTGACGACGGTCACGATTATCCTTTCCCTGCCAACGATGGTATCCAGCTTTTTCGGAATGAATCTTCACGGCCTGCCATGGCAATCAAGCCCCCATGGGTTTTGGCTGGCGTTTTTGGCCTCTCTGGTTCTTTCCAGTGTTACAGCCCTTATTTTTTGGAAAAAAAGATATTTCTAACACACCTGGGAGATGGATTTGCATAAAATTCATCTCCTTTTCCGTTTCTACCTTGTGAATGTGCAGGTTTCACAAGCGAGAAGCGGTTTTTTTTACGGCAATTTCTATACGGAATTTTGCATAAATATTCAAATATAAAATGTAAGCACTTACAATGTAAAAAGGCGGAAAAAACTTATTTTAATTAAATCATAGCTGGAAAGCAATATTTTAAAGAAAAAAGTTTATAAATGATTTATTCATTTGTCACCAATCTGACACAGCCATAGCATGTGAAATCGCCTATAATAAAGCCATAAAGAAAAGAAACAAATGTAAAACGGCAGAAAATCATGTGAAATACTTCACAAATTATATTTTTTAGTCTATCATGTGAAATTATTCACAAAAACATTTAGAATGGGGGCCACGAACATGGCAATCGATGAAAAAGTTGTTGGCAAATCTGCGCAAATCACGGAAATGGTCGATTCCCTCGTCGCAAAAGGGCAAAAAGCACTGCATGAATTTATGGAACTGGATCAGGCGCAAGTGGACAATATCGTAAAACAAATGGCACTTGCCGGGTTGGAACAGCATATGGTGCTCGCCAAAATGGCCGTGGAAGAAACAGGGCGCGGCGTATATGAAGACAAAATGACAAAAAACTTGTTTGCAACAGAATACATCTATCACAACATTAAATATAACAAAACAGTCGGCATCATTGACGAAAACAATAATGAAGGGATTGTTAAATTTGCGGAACCGGTCGGCGTTATTGCCGGGGTCACTCCTGTAACAAATCCGACATCAACCACGATGTTTAAAGCATTAATTGCCATTAAAACACGCAACCCAATTATTTTCGCGTTCCATCCGTCCGCACAAAAATGCAGCAGCCATGCCGCAAAAGTGATGCTTGACGCTGCTGTGAAAGCCGGCGCCCCGGAAAACTGCATCCAATGGATCGAAAAACCGGCCATTGAAGCGACACAGCAATTGATGAACCATTCGGGTATTTCACTGATTCTTGCAACGGGCGGTTCCGGCATGGTAAAGTCCGCATATTCGAGCGGGAAACCTGCGCTTGGCGTCGGGCCGGGAAACGTCCCTTGCTATATTGAAAAATCTGCTGATATCAAACGCGCCGTCAATGATTTGATTTTGTCCAAAACGTTTGACAACGGCATGATCTGTGCGTCGGAACAGGCTGTCATCATCGACAAAGAAATTTATGACAATGTGAAAAACGAATTGATTGCAAATCAATGCTACTTCCTGAATGAAGCGGAGAAGAAAAAGGTTGAGAAAACCGTCATCAATGAAAAGACGCAATCCGTCAACAGCGCCATTGTCGGCAAACCGGCCTATGAAATTGCGAAAATGGCAGGCGTAAATGTTCCGGAAGATACCAAAATTTTAATCGCCGAACTTACAGGTGTCGGCCCGGACTACCCGCTTTCCAGAGAAAAATTAAGCCCGGTTTTGGCCTGTTACAAAGCCAACAGCACAAAACAAGGTTTCGAATTTGCAGAAGCCATGCTCGAATTCGGCGGACTTGGTCACTCGGCTGTGATCCATTCGACAAACGATGAAGTCATTGAACAATACGGCTTAAAAATGAAAGCCGGCCGGATCATTGTCAACTCCCCGTCTTCGCAAGGGGCAATCGGCGACATTTACAATGCCTACATGCCTTCTTTGACACTCGGCTGCGGCACGTTTGGCGGCAACTCGGTGTCCACAAACGTCGGTGTCATCAATCTTTACAATGTAAAAACAATGGCGAAACGGAGAGTCAATATGCAATGGTTTAAAATTCCACCGCGCGTGTATTTTGAAAAGAACTCGGTCCAATACCTGGAAAAAATGCCGGATATCTCAAGTGCCTTTATTGTCACCGATCCGGATATGGTCAGGCTTGGATTCGTTGAGAAAGTACTGTATTACTTGCGGAAACGCCCGGACTATGTGCACTGTGAAATTTTCTCAGAAGTCGAACCGGATCCGTCTATTGAAACGGTTCGGAAAGGTGCCGCAGCTATGGCAAGCTTCCAGCCGGATGTCATTATCGCGCTTGGCGGCGGGTCGGCGATGGATGCTGCAAAAGGCATGTGGCTGTTCTATGAGCATCCGGAAGTTGATTTCAACGAATTGAAGCAAAAATTTATGGACATCCGGAAACGGGTTGCCAAATTCCCGAAACTGGGTGAAAAAGCGCAGCTGGTCTGCATTCCGACCACATCGGGCACCGGTTCTGAAGTGACTTCTTTCGCCGTCATTTCGGATAAAAAGAACAACACAAAATATCCGCTCGCAGACTATGAACTGACACCGGATGTTGCGATCATTGACCCGCAGTTTGTTATGACCGTTCCGAAATCCGTAACAGCCGATACCGGGATGGACGTTTTGACCCATGCGATTGAAGCCTATGTATCCAACATGGCCAACGACTATACGGACGGCCTGGCAATTAAGGCCATCCAGCTTGTTCACGAATACTTGCCGAAAGCATACGCAAATGGCAATGATGCACTGGCACGCGAAAAAATGCACAATGCATCGACTTTGGCAGGGATGGCGTTCTCGAATGCATTCCTTGGCATCAACCATTCACTTGCCCATAAAATCGGCGCTGAATTCCATATTCCGCACGGCCGGGCTAACGCGATTCTGTTGCCGCATGTCATCCGCTATAACGCGCAAAAGCCGAAAAAATTTGCGGCATTCCCGAAATACGAACATTTTATTGCGGATCAACGCTACGCGGAAATCGCGCGCGTACTTGGTCTTCCGGCAAGCACGACAGAAGAAGGTGTCGAAAGCCTTTGCCAGGAAATCATCCGGATGTGCAAACTGTTCAATATTCCGCTTAGCCTAAAAGCAGCCGGCGTGAACCGGGCGGACTTTGAAAAACGGGTTGCCATTATTGCAGACCGCGCATTTGAAGACCAATGCACACCTGCAAACCCTAAATTGCCGCTTGTCAGCGAATTGGAAGACATTTTACGCAAAGCTTTTGAAGGCGTTGAAGCAAAATAATGGCTTTCATTTTGGAAGAGGCGCACTTTACGTGAAGGGAACCGAAGAGGTTTTGGCGAAAACGCTCATGTAGCCCGTGTCTATGAAAAAGAAGCAATTTAAAAATTGTTGATCCGTTAACATAGAGCCCGTCTAAGTGAAGGAAATAGCCAGAATTTTGGCGATCACTTCACTTAGACGGGTTTTTAAGGTAAGGAACGAGGATCTACGTTAAGATAGGGATGATTTCTGGCGGTCTTCCTTAACGTAGAATGGCTCTACGTTAAGAAAGGGACGATTTTTTTCGATCTTCCTTAATATAGAGCGGGTCTACGTTAAGAAAGCATGACTTTTTTTCGGTCTTCCTTAACGTAGAATGGGTCTACGTTAAGAAAGGGGCGATTTTTTTCGATCTTCCTTAATATAGAGCGGGTCTACGTTAAGAAAGCATGACTTTTTTTCTGTCTTCCTTAACGTAGAGCGGGTCTATGTTAAGATAGGGACGATTTTTAACGGTCTTCCTTAACATAGAACGCCTCTAAGTTAAGAAAGCGTGACTTTTTGGAGGTCTTCCTTAACGTAGAATGGCTCTACGTTAAGAAAGGGGCGATTTTTTTCGATCTTCCTTAATATAGAGCGGGTCTACGTTAAGATAGGGACGATTTTAGGCGATCTTCCTTAACGTAGAATGGCTCTAAGTTAAGAAAGGGGCGATTTTTTTCGATCTTCCTTAATATAGAGCGGGTCTACGTTAAGAAAGCATGACTTTTTTTCGGTCTTCCTTAACATAGAACACCTCTACGTTAAGATAGGGACGATTTTAGGCGGTCTTCCTTAACATAGAACGCCTCTACGTTAAGATAGGGGCGATATTAAGCGATCTTCCTTAACATAGAACGGGTCTACGTTAGATAACTTTTCTTTTCCATACGGGATAGTGTATGATAAAAGAACTGGAAAAGGAAGGTTAGGGAAAAAACAATGGAACCTACATTCATTCATCATTTACAGCCTTTTTTACAACAGGCATGGAAAAATTCAACGTTTGAACATCCTGCTTCTGTACAGGAAAAAGTGATTCCTGCTGTGCTGGACGGCCGGGATGTGATTGCTGCAGCACCGACAGGATCGGGAAAAACACTCGCCTACCTGCTGCCTGTGCTCGACCGGATGGACCCCGGAAAACAAACGGTTCAAGCTGTCATTCTGGCGCCTTCTAAAGAACTGGTCATGCAAATCCAAGAGGAAGCCGGAAAATGGTCACAGGGAAGCGGAATCCGGAGCATCCCGCTGATCGGCGGCGCGAATGTGAAACGGCAAATTGAAAAACTGAAAAAACACCCGCACCTTGTTATCGGGACGCCTGGACGCATCCTTGAATTGATCCACCAGAAAAAACTGAAAATGCATGAAGTGAAAATGATGGTGCTCGATGAAGGGGACCAGCTGCTCGGAAAGGAATACAGCCGCACGGTCGGACAAATTGTAAAATCCGCCATGCGTGACTGCCAGCTCCTTTTGTTTTCAGCCACTTTGCCTGATGCTGCAGCCCATAAGGCTATGGAACAGATGAAAGAACCCCTGTTGATTCGCATTGCAAAAGAGGAGGCGCGGAGCCCGGTTGAACATATTTATATCGTAAGCAGCGATCCGCGCGACAAAATCGAGCAGTTGCGAAAGATAGCCCGAATGGGGGTCCGGGGACTCGTGTTTTTTAATAATAAATGGGATGTTTCGGTTGCAGTGGAAAAACTCCGGTTCAAAGGGCTGGCCATCGCCGAATTGCATGGCGATATGCGCAAGGAAGAAAGAGAAAAAAGTATCCGGTTGTTCCAAAACGGCGATGTCCCGCTCCTTTTGGCAACGGATGTCGCTGCCCGCGGCCTGGACATTCCGGCGATTACGCATGTGATTCAATTTGATTTGCCGGAAGATGGTTCCGCATATGTCCACCGTTCGGGACGGACAGGCCGGCTCGGTTCAAACCCCGGCACAGTTGTCTCTCTTGTCACGCCGAAAGAAGAAACGGTGTTGAAAAAATATGCAAAAGCGCAGCATGTGGAATTGAGGCGAAAAGACATAAAGCGCGGTGAGCTGGTAGATCCCGAATAGGCAAATCAGTTTTTTTGAATGCGAAAAATTTGTCCGGAGGATGGCTTCATTCCCTGGGCGGATTCCAAAAGCGGGAAGATTATTCTGCTTTAAAAAGATGAAATACAAAGTTTCGTTGTCTTTCATGCCGCAGAAGGCCTGCCGGAAATCGATTCTCCGGCAGGCCTTCTGTTTTGGACTTCCTTTTAATTGGGCATAGGCAATCGTCCAGCTGTGTATTGAGACTTCCTTTTGAATAGGTACCGGCCATCGCCTGGTCGTGTTTTGAGACTTTTATTTGAATGAGTATCAGCAATCGCCCGGTCGTATTTTGAAACTTCCCTTTGAATGGGCATTGGCCATCGCCCGATTGTATTTCGAAACTTCCCTCTGAATGGACATCAGCGGAAGCCGTTTGGGTCGGCAATCGCCCGATTATATTTTGAAACTTCCTTATGAATTAACATCGTCCGGGAGTCTGGCCGGTGACAAGCCGGCTTTTTTAAATACTTTGCCGAGTTCATCGTTGGCTTGTTCCAGTTTTTTGTTCGCAGCATCCAGCGAAGGGTTCGTTTTTTTCAACTCATCCGCTTTCATTTGGTAGGACTGTTGCAAATCTTTTACAGCCGTTTTGATCTCCGATTGATAGCTACTTATTTTGGATGGGATTTTCGTATTTTTAATTTCTTTCACTACATTTTCTGCGGATGACTGCGCTTCCTTCTGCATGGTGGCAAGCTCAGTTTTCGGCGGTTTTTCGTCCGTCTTAGCGATCGCCTGTTCATACGTATTTAAATCCCTGTCCTGGGCATTGATATGATTGGTGAGATTCATATAAAAATTCATCAAAGCTGTTTTTGTGCTGCTTTTTGCCGGTTTCTTTGCCCCGGACTGCCCTGAATTTCCGGAACATGCGCCAAGTGCAAGCACAAGGGCAAGGCTAAAAGTTGCAAACCAAATTTTTTTCATGCTGTAACCCCTTCCTAAATCTGTAAATTTTTAATAGACTTGCAGCACGATCATAGCATTTTTTGTTTCTTATGGTAAATAGGGAGAAAAAAATAAGATTTATTGAAAAAATTTTAATTCATATTTTTGTATCCCGGTTTAGATTCCCGGGGAAGGGGTAGAGGTAGAAAAAGTGCAAAAAAAAACATCGGGAGCTTTCCGAAGTTTTTTGATCTCAAAGCCTTTTTGCCCCGACGTACCGCGGTTTCCAGTAAGGATTGCTTAGGCTGTCGATCTTTACGCCCTGCGATACGGAGTGGATGACTTGGTTATGGCCGATATAAATGGCGACATGTGAAACGCCTTTTGAATAAGTATGGAAGAAAACCAGATCGCCCGGTTTTAAATTTGACTTGCTGACTTTTTTTCCTTTTTTGTAAATGCTTGCTGCTGTTCTCGGCAAGCTTTTTCCGTTCTTTTTAAATGTATAACCTACAAAGCCGGAACAATCAAAACCTGATGGGCTTGTGCCGCCCCACCTGTACGGCGTCCCTATATATTTCTTTGCCGTACTGATGACTTTTGACGGGGAATAGGATGCAGCAGCCGCTTGTTTAGCAGGCAGTAAAAAACCGGTCCCCAGCATGAATGCAAGCAGTATTGGAGCTACTTTCTTCAAATTTCCCACCTCTGTCTATGAATCTTGTAATCCCACTATACCAATATTTGTCGATTCTTTGGTTACGCTCACATTAAATAATATTACAAAAACATTACGTATACGACAAAAGTGTGAAAAGTTTGACGGCGTCCGGCATGCGGGGCACGGCATCCTTTTTTGTTCGGGTGAACCATGGATTTTGATATCTAACGTTATTTCTATATAATGGAGTCATGACTTTAAAGCAGAAGGGAACGTTCAACATGATCGTCAAGTCAGAAGCGGATTTGGAAGGACTGAAAAAAATCGGGAGGCTTGTTGCCAGCATTCGCGATGAGCTGAAGGAAAAAGCCAGGCCCGGCATCACAACAAAAGAGCTGGATGAATGGGCAGGCAAGAGGTTTGCAGAAAACGGGGCGGTCTCCGGGCCAAAGGGAGAGTATGACTTCCCGGGTTACACCTGTATCAGTGTAAATGAAGAAGTGGCGCACGGCATTCCGGGAGACCGCGTGTTAAAAGAAGGGGATCTTGTGAATGTGGATGTATCCGGATCGCTGGATGGATATTATGCGGATACAGGCATCTCTTTTGTTGTCGGAAAAGGAGATCCCGAATTATTTGCGCTGTGCGAATGTGCGCAGCTGGCGTTTGACAGCGGCCTGAAAAAAATCCGGGCCGGCAATCGGCAGAATCAAATCGGCCGGGCGGTTGAAAAAGCAGTGTACGACAATGGTTTTGAAGTACTCTTGAATTTGACGGGCCACGGTGTCGGGAAGGCCCTGCATGAGGATCCCGAGTATATTTTAAATTACTATGACCCAGACGATACAGGTTTGTTACAGGACGGCATGGTCATTGCGTTTGAACCGTTTGTCTCGACCGGCGCTGATGAAGTGGTAGAATCGGGCGACGGCTGGACGTATGTAACGCCGGACGGAAGCTTTGTAGCGCAAGTGGAACATACCGTCATTGTAACAAAAGGAACCCCCATCGTTCTAACGCGATAAGCGGTGCGCCGGAGCATTGTCCTCCCTAGAGAATCACCGTTTCGGGCGGCTACAGTGGAATAAATAGCCCGCCTCGTTTTAATCATCAAGCGGGGGTCTGAAGTATGCATTTGGAAAGATCCCGTCGTTTTAACGCAGTAAACGGGGAAATGCCCTGCTCCG